>CAYRCG010000039.1:0-15975 GCA_964422685.1 uncultured Syntrophomonas sp.
CGCCGTTTCACCGTATAAGCCGTAGCAAGCGTGGGTCGCTCCTCAGCGTTGCCCTGTTTATGCTACAGTAAAAGTATTAACAAAATTTTGGGTGATTATTCCGTTTACACTAAAGTATGTTCAGAACCTATAGCTTCTGGCTTTTGGATACCTGTTAGATTGGTTGTAATAAACTTTACCTTGATCTTTGAAATAAGTTGTTCCCTGTATATACCCAATCAAGAAGCAAAAGGAATGTCCCCCCAATAGAGGACATTCCACTGCTTTCTGCTTCCGGTTATTTTAATTTCCAGGCGGGAACACTTTTGTTCAAAAATGCCTTTACCCCCTCATGGGCATCCTCGGTTGTACACAAAAGGGCAAAATGATTATTAGCTAATTCGAAGGCTTTTTCATATTCTAGATCGCAAATTTTATAGTAGGATTTTTTGCCTAATTGAACAGCCAAGGGGCTTTTGGCAGCGAGGTTTCGAGCAAGTTTCATGGTTTCCTCTTCCAGTTGTCCCGGAGGGACTACCTTATTAATCAAGCCGATTCTTTCGGCTTCATCGGCTTCTATGATATCTCCGGTAAGTATTAATTCCAAGGTCTTTTTTTTGCCTAAATTCCGAGCCAACGGAACTGCCGGGCCCATGCAGAACAGGCCGACATTTACCGCAGTTGCGCCAAAACGGGCGCCTTCTGCGGCTACTGCTAGGTCAGCCGAAGCAACCAGTCCTATACCATTAGCCATGGCTAAATCTTGCACCGAAGCGATAACCGGCTTTCTCATATGCGCTATGGTGATGAAAGGTTGTTCCATTATATGAACCCATTCATAATAATCTAAAGGAGATTTATCTGCCAATTCATTAACATCAATCCCTGCACAAAAACCCTTGCCTTTTCCTTTCACCACCACTACACGGGTTTCCTCGTCCGCTTCCAATTCTTCCAAAGCATTGTTAAGCTCCGTTGCTAACTGGCTATTAAAGGTATTAAGGCTTTCCGGACGATTAAAAATGATTATGCCGATGTGATCCGCTTTCTCAAGCACAATACTATCATAGTGCATCCCGCATCCTCCTTCCATAATGTTTCCCTATCACATTTCTATTTCTTTATTAATTAAGTTTTTCCTGCTTATCCCGAAATAATACATCATCCGTTACCATCCTTGGCGCATGGCCTGTTATTTATTCTAATTCCCGCAAACAATTATGCGGAGCGAACTGCTTATCCAAATTGTGATAAAAGAGATGGCTTCCGTGACCATTTGTTCCTGCGTGATGTAGAACAGGTATATATTATACTCCGAGAAAGGGGGTGTTTTTTCCGTTAGAGGGTTTAGGGATTATAAAATGCCAAAAAAGACCGGGGAAAATATCATATCCAACGCGACAAATTGATGGGAACTGAATAATGCTTTCAAAATGTCTATGCCCGCCTTATAATAACCTGCGGATTATTTCTTCTCGCTGGCCATACATAAAGTCAATTATGGGGATATCTATAAGGGTGTAGGCACCAGGGTTCTGCTTCATGCTGGCACGGGCAGCGGCTACCATGACCTGTGCAGTTAAGGCCGGATTATTTACCTCCATGGAAAAGCGCAAGCGCTGGTTATGAGTTGCACCGGAAACCCCTTTTCTTATCATGTCAACCCCGTGACCCACATCAATTAGTTGCTTAACATCCGCTACCGGGATGACATGGGTTTCATCTTTTGAAAAATAGGGATCAGCTTTGATAGTTTTTTCTAGCTTCGCTAAATCTGTGCCATCTTTTATCTGAACATAAACTAAACGGCGATGAATACCGGTGCCTAAAGGGATGGTCATAGAAAGGGCATCTTCTACCCCGTCTAGAGCGCGTACCGCCGCTGTGTGCCCCATGCTCATACCCGGCCCGAAGTTGGTGTAGGTTAAGCCTTGGGGGAGCATAAATTCATACATACAGCGCAAGATAGAATCAGTTCCCGGGTCCCACCCGGCAGAGATAATCGCCACGGTATTATGGACCACGGCAATCTCCTCTAAGTCCAGCCGCAAATCGGCTATTTGCCCATGAATATCATAGCAGTCTATACTATTAATCCCTAGGCGGAGTATTTCTTTGGCTGTAGAAGGTATAGAGCGACTGGGGGTACATAATAATGCTACCTGAACCCCTTTTAATTGCTCCAGGGATGGTACCATCTTTATATCCATTGCGGCTAATCCCTTGGCATCATCTGCAGAATAAGGCTGTTGAACTATGCCGATTAATTCTATATCAACTGAAGATTTGATAGCTTCCACTGCCATTTGCCCCACATTACCATAGCCGATTACGGCTGCTTTTATTTTTCGATCCATAAGAGCCTTCCTTTCAAAAAACCTTTGTCTTTTAGCCTATACAATCCGAAATAGAATTGCAATATGTAGGAAGAAAGTAGATTGCATACATATTCTTATTCTTACTCATTGTTTGTTTCGGCTCATCCGTAATGGGTTAAATAGGGAAGGTGAGGGGGGAGCGGTATGGGGTGGGGGGCCTTGCTAATCCAAGGTGGATAGTCGAAAGATTAGCTGAAATACAATATAATGGAATAGTGCAAGAAAACCTGTCCATTATTGTATAATTCTTAGGCAGTTAATATGAAATGGTGAGGCGTGAGGCGTGAGGCGTGAGGGGTGCTAGTTTGCAAACCATTATAGATATTTGGGGAAAAAGGGGGGATAAGCATAGATAACAATATTGAGATACGCGACTTGAGAAAGGTCTACAAATTGGGAAAGGAAAAGGTAGTGGCCCTGGATAATATATCCCTGGATGTATCGGCCGGGGAAGTATGTTGTATTCTGGGGACATCCGGCTCGGGCAAATCCACCCTATTGAACCTTCTGGCCGGGCTGGAGAAGCCAAGCGGGGGAAGTGTTTTCATCCGGGGGAAAAATGTAAGCAAGATGAATGAGCACCAACTGGCTTTGTTCAGACAGAAATACATAGGATTCGTCTTCCAGTCTTATAATCTTTTGCCATCTCTTACCGCCCTGGAGAATGTAAGCCTGCCTTTAGTTTTCCGGGGAATTAGAAAAGAGAACAGAGAGCGTTTGGCTCGCAATCTTTTAGAGGAAGTTGGCCTGTTAAGCCATGTTAAGCACAAACCGGCGGAGATGAGCGGGGGACAGCAACAACGGGTTGGAATAGCCCGGGCCTTTATCGGTAGTCCTCCTATTATCCTGGCTGATGAACCCACCGGCAATCTAGACTCTAAGACTAGCCTAGAGGTAATTGAACTTATGTTAAGGATAGCTAGGGAAAATCGGCAGACCTTATTGATTGTGACCCATGATAGCGAAGTGGCAGGTTTTGCCGATAAAACCGTATTTATCAGGGATGGGAAGATAGCGGAAGTCGAAGTTAATAGTTCAAGGGGTGAGTTGCAAGAAGCAGGGGCTATCAAATAAGGGGCATAAATTATCATTGCCTTGCCCGCCCCAGCGTAAGGTTGCCTGTAACCCCTGTTAAGAGGGGTAATTCAAATGTAGGGAGAGAAAAGATGAAGCACAGCAGATTTATTTATATTATTTTGTTAAGCATGCTATTAAGCTGTTTTAATCCGAGTTTTTACCAGCGACCGTCGCTAGAGGCGGCAGATATGCCTACCCTGGAGGAGCCTAGATTGGTGATCGGCCGCAGTAATTCCATGCCGGTGTTTAAAGCCGGAGAAGAGGGACTATTGGCTATTCCGGTGCAGAACATCCGTGATGGTGAGGCCAGAAATATCAATGTTTCTCTCATTATTGACGATGTAGCTAAGTTCCCCTTCGAATTAGAGAAAATGTCGCTGCAGACGGGAATGAGTTCTATTGGTGGATACCGCACAGAAAGCGCTATCTTTTTTGGGATAAAGGTAGCACCAACTGCGGAGTCTAAAACTTACCCTATCGGGGTGAAAATCGATTATACCAGCCAGAACGGCAGCGAAGGCCAATCCGCTGGTACTATCTATGTAAAAATTGAAAATGAGCAAAAAACCCCGGGGTTGATGCTGACAGGAATACAAATGGAGAATGAACAGATAGATACAGGTGAAACACAGACCATAGAGCTGAGATTAAAAAACGACGGGCACCTTACTGCTCGGGATATAGATATAAAATTATCCGGGTTTACTGCCAACGGTTTGCGGTTGGACCAACCCCTAGATACTTTTCACCTCAAGGAATTTAAGGGTCAGGAATTCAAATACATACCCTTTAAGATTTATGCTGATCCGTCTATGGATAGTGGGAGCTATCCCTTAGATCTCATAATGAAATATAAAGACGAGTTTAATAATGAATACACTAAGGAAGAAAAGCTTTATCTGATCGTGGAGGGTAGCGGGGCAGAGGGCCAGAACAAAAAAGCCACCCCCCGTCTTATAATCAACAACTATTTTTATAGCGGCGAATATGCGACAGCGGGGGAAGCATTTACCCTATCGATATCTTTGTTAAATACCAGCCAAGTCAAGGCTTTGAATAATATAAAGCTCAGTTTGAGCTCGGAGGAGAATATCTTTTCTCCGGTAAAAAGCAGTAACTCTATCTTCATTGATAGTATACCCGCAGCCGGTGGCATTAACCAATCGATAGAGCTTAAGCCTAAGGCAGATGCCGCGGGTAAGACTTACAATATTAATGTTGATATAGAATATGAAGATGATAAAGGCAACAAATACACGGCTAAGGAATTAATTGCAGTAGCGGTAAGCCAGCCGGTGAAGCTTATTACCGCAGACATTGAAATACCTGCTGAGGTTTTTGCGGGTATGGCAATGGGGATTTCGCTTGATTTCTACAATACCGGCAGAGCCTTAATAAGAAACCTGATGATTAATACGGAAGGTGACTTTAGGGTGCAGGAAGGCAGCGTTTTTGTGGGAAATCTGGAAGCAGGAAAAAGCGATTATTATGATGTTACTATAACCCCCGAAAAAGAAGGCAAGGCAAAAGGGAAAATCGTATTCGATTATGATGATGATACCGGTAGGCACTATCAGCTCGAAAAAGACTTTGAGTTGCAGGTGATGAAAGCTGCACCTCCTCCGACTGATTTCCCTGTTCCCGAAATGGAGGCAAATACTGCCGGAAAATGGAATAAACCCATAATAATTGGCGCCGCTATCGTTGTGTTATCTCTGGCCGCTTTTATTCTTCGCCGGCGGCAAATCCGGAGAAAAGAGGAAGTGGGCCTAGATGAATAATTTGGATTTATTCAAAATGAGCGCGGCTAGCCTTTTGCGCAGAAAGCTCAGAACTATTCTGACTTTGCTCGGGGTGGTGATTGGGACTAGTTCTATTGTGGTAATGATTTCTTTGGGCATAGCTATGGATCTCAGTTTTAAGGAGAGCCTAAAACAGATGGGGACCCTGAATGTCATTGAGGTATATCCCTCTTATGCTATGGCACCTGGCACAGGTTCTAAGGGGAATGATAGGGTAAAACTGGATGAACAGGCGGTAAAGAATTTGGAGCAAATCCCTGGAGTAGAGGCGGTTATGCCCAGCAGAAATGCCTATATGCGCATAAGTGCCGGTAAGATGGTGGGTGATGTGAGCCTTGTCGGCATTAACCCTGAATTGATGGAAACTTTCGAGTTTAAGCTGCAGGAAGGCAGATTATTGAATAGCGCAGATAAGGACGCCATAGTATTTGGGCAGCAAGTAGCTTTTAATTTCCGCAATCCCCGTTCTCGAGATCAGGGACAACCGATGCGGATAATGTTTGGCGGGGATATGGAGGAGGAACCTCCTTTAAACCTGATAAGTGATAAGATGCTTCTAACCTGGGACATGAGTTATGGGGAAAGGCGAGCGAACAGGAACGATACGGACAGCGACTACACTCCGCCCCCTCCACGCAAAGTTAAGGGAGTAGGGATATTGGACGGTGGCTATAGCGAAAAGGCTTATAGCGCCTATATCAACCTGAATACCCTGGAAGAAATGTTGGAGGAAGAGAATAAGGCTCGGCATGTGGATAGAAGCAAGCAGAGGCAGGAGGATAAATACCATAATATTAAGGTCAAGGTGCGCGATTTGCAGCAGATGGATAGGGTGCAGGAAAGCATAAAAGCCTTAGGCTTTGAATCCCATAGCCTTTCGGATATGGTCGCATCTATGAAAGACACATCACGCAAGATGCAGGCTATATTAGGCGGTATCGGGGCAGTAAGCCTCTTAGTGGCCGCTATCGGCATAACCAATACCATGATAATGAGTATTTATGAAAGGACCAGAGAAATAGGGGTAATGAAGGTATTAGGGGCCAGGCTGAGAGATATCAGGAATCTTTTCCTGCTGGAAGCGGCGATGATAGGCTTGGGAGGTGGTATAATCGGCTTGCTTTTCAGTTATTCGCTCTCTTATATATTGAATAGGCTTACAGCCGGTTTTATGGGCAATATGGGAAGTGATATAGGGATATCTGTTATTACTTGGGAACTGGGTTTGGCAGCGGTAGTATTCTCCACTATGGTAGGCATCATTTCCGGTTATTCCCCGGCCCGGCGGGCTATGAAACTAAGCGCCTTGGAGGCTATAAGGACGGAATAGAAGGAAAATGGCTATATTCTAAAGCTTTTGGCTAAGTTGGCGGAAGATTATATCCGCTAAGCCAAGGGAATCACTTTTACTTATTTCTTTGGCATATTCTTCGAAAAGCATGGACTCCCATATCTCGGTAGCATGGCTATGCCCCGTAAAATCTGATTTGGGGATAGTGCTACGCATGGACTGTAAGATCTGGTTTAAAAAAACCGACTCTAAGTCCTGGCAGGTTTTATACAGTTTAGCCTGGTCCTTTTTGTTCTGGGCGTTTGCCAACTCCCGGGCAAATTTGCTAGCCTGGCTTTGCTCCTTATTTATTAGATTCTGCTCCAGTCCCGTACCGGCAGGTGAAGAAATATGCGTAGCATCTATGCGCATAATGTACTATCCTTTCTGGCAGGCAAGGGGATACTCCCGCTGCCTGTTTTTTATCATTAATAATCCAGTATCATACTTTCCGGTGAATCTATTTTCAACTTCATGGCAGTTGAACCTAACCCCTCACTTTATCTAGCGCCGCAGGTTGGCCGCTGTCTGCAGCATTTCATCCGAGGATATGATTACTTTAGAATTAATTTCATAGGCCCGCTGCGCGGTTATTAGATTGACCATTTCCTCCACAATCTGCACATTAGACATTTCTAAGTAACCCGCTTCGAGGGATACGCTGCTGTCGCTATCCGGCTCCCACTCTTGTGCTTCCCCTGAATTAGGAGTTGCCCGGTAAAGGTTTTTGCCCATCTTTTGCAAACCGGCCGGGTTTATAAACTTAAAAAGTGCCAACTGGCCAGCTTCCTCCGGTTCTTCTTGCCCGGGTTTCATATAGGTAATTTTACCATCGGAGGCAATCAGGATGTCATAGGCCCCCTCATCGAATTCATCGGCTCCTTCCAGGAGGCTGCCGTCGGCAGTCACCAATTGACCATTGGCATCGATTTTAAAGGCACCATCTCGGGTGTAGAAAAGCTCATCACTACCGGGTACCTGCACCCCGAAGAAGGCGGTGCCGTTTATGGCTACATCTAGCGGATTCTCGGTTGCTTGGAGGTTGCCGGTGTTAAATATGGTATTGATAGCGGCTGGTTTTACCCCGAGTCCTACCAATAGTCCTACCGGCTCATTCCTGTCTTCATCTGCCGCTGGGCGCCGGATGGTCTGGTAAAGGAGATCCTGGAATTCTAGCCTTTGTTTTTTGAAACCAACGGTATTCACATTAGCCATGTTATGGGATAAGGTGTCGATGTTGAGTTGCTGGGCATACATACCCGAACTAGCAGTATAAAGGGACCGCATCATAAGCACTATTCCTCCTAAAATAAAGATTAGGATACTACAGCACATCAATCATTCTGCGCTGTTACGGGCCCCTCTAGGTGAGTCCAGCCCGTTTGATAAACAAGTATATCATTAGGATTATCGAAAAACAGAGGGAAAAGCTTGAGCGATATTAAATATTATTCTCCAATACTTATTCCACTGCCAAGAATCGGACCCTGAGGTTTATGCCATGCCATTATAACGACATATTGATAGAATCAATAAGCACAATGTGTAGCGGTATGGTAACAGGAATAAAGGTTTCCGTAGCGGAAGCAACGTTAGATTATAAATAGGCATGGAAACATTTCCAATAGTTTTTCATATATTAGAATTAGCGCTACTGCAGGACCTCTTCATATCGAACGGGTTTGCATTTTTCTACCCTAAAGGTAACTCCTATATTGGCTACCTGCGCTTTTAGAAAGGAAGGGATAGCAAATGATAAAAGTGTCGGATTTAAGAGCCCGTGATGTGGTAAACATCCTGGATGGCAAGAAGCTGGGTAATATTGTGGATATAGACCTAGACCTGGATAATGGCAAAGTCACTTCCTTAATCCTGCCTGCGCGTAATCGCCGCTATAACTTTTTCTCGCGCCGAGAGGAATTGTCAGTACCTTGGAACAAGATAATCAGAATAGGCCGTGATGTAATTCTGGTGGAAATGCCGGTAGCAAATGAAATAGACCCCTACCGAAGGGATTATCTTTTGGACGAAGAACAGCTCTAAAATCCGGGAACCTGGTTAAAGTCTTGAATTCCATCACTTTTTTATTCATAATAAAGGCATATTGGGAACAAGGGGTGATAAATAATGCGTTGCCCTTATTGCCAGGAATTCGAAAGCCGGGTGGTTGATTCTCGCTCCGGTGACGACGGTTCTTTTATCCGTAGGCGGCGCGAGTGCAATGCCTGCAAAAAAAGGTTTACCACCTATGAAAGGCTAGAAGAAAGAGGTCTGTTGGTAATAAAAAAAGGGGGGAACCGGGAGGCATTTGACCGGAAAAAAATACTTGACGGTATAGCTAGGGCATGTGAGAAACGGCCGGTTAGCATGGAAGAAATGGAAAACATGGTGGCTAGCATTGAACGGGAGTTACGGGAGCTCTATGAGCATGAAGTAAGCAGCAAAACTATCGGTGAAATGGTTATGGACAGGCTACAGCGCAGGGATGAAGTGGCTTATGTTCGTTTTGCCTCAGTCTACCGACAGTTTACCGATCTAAACAGTTTTATCAAGACCATTGATCAGCTTAACCGAGGTAAATAAAGGAGAATGTGTGAGGCATGGCGTTCATTCTTCTGTAGTTTCGGATTCCAGGAGATCGCGTGCCTCTTCCACCAGTTCCTCGGGAACGGCGATTGTTACTTCGGCTAACGGACCGATAGAAAAAGGGAGTTGAGGTATTTCTCGCCTTGATACTTTAACGGGAATACCGTAAAACTTAAGCATGCTTTCTATTACTATATCATTAGGGGGGTAGACTTTACTGATGGTGATCCAGGATTTTACTTCTCGGGCGGCCAAATCTTGCTCGCGTTCGGGATCGTGACCGTTTTCCTTAATGTTGGAATAACCCATCGATAACGCACCTCCTGTAAAGTATCATGATAAAATTAACTAAAGGTGATGGGAATAATTATCTGTGTTTGGAGTGAAGATGTCAAGCAATGCATAATGCAAAAATTTTGGTGGTAGATGATGAAACATATATAGTCGAATTGGTTAAATTTAATCTAGAAAAAGAGGGCTTTAGGGTGGCCGTAGCCTATGATGGGCAAAGTGCCCTGGAAATGGTCGAGGAAACCCGCCCGGATTTAATACTGTTGGATATAATGCTACCCCGAATGGATGGTCTAGAAGTGTGCCGGACCTTAAAGCAGGATACGGATTATAAGACGATTCCGATAATAATGTTAACAGCCAAAGGGGAAGAAATCGATACTATATTGGGCTTGGAAATGGGGGCTGATGATTATATAAAAAAACCTTTCAGTCCCAGGGAAATGATAGCTCGAGTAAAAGCTCGGCTCCGAGCTTTGCGTATCCTAAAGGCGGAAAAGGCTATGGGACAAAAGGTCTATGTTTTCAAGGAGTTAACCGTTGTGCCCGAAAAATATGAGGCTTTTCTCGGGGAAGAAAGGCTGGAGCTTACTCCCAAGGAATTTGAACTTTTACGGCTGATGGCATCGAACCAAGGGAAGGTTTTTACCCGGGAAGTATTATTAGAAAAGGTATGGGGCTATGAATTCTCCGGGGATACCCGCACAGTTGATGTCCATATCCGGCACCTCAGGCAAAAACTAGGGGATGATTCTACTTACCCTGACTATATTGAGACAGTCCGAGGTGTTGGGTACCGTTTTGTAGAAGGACAAGCCAAAGGCTAGAAAGGTGAATTAAAATGGACAGTGCCCGGGAGAAAAGAATGATGCAGTCCATTTTGAGCTGTATGGTTGATGGGGTATTACTGCTCGATATCGATGGACGCATCATTCATGCTAACAAAGCTGCGGAAATCCTATTTTTAGTTCGTGAGGGGTTATTGTTAGGAAAGCGCTTAACCCAAATTAGCAGGAATAGGGAAATAATTGATATGATTGATGAAGTCCTAGTAAGCGGGAATGAAAGTTTTACCGAAACCGTTATTAGGCCCAGTACACTAATTTTCCGGGTTCATGCTGTTCCTAGGAAGGACCAGCATGACCAGATTGAAGGAGCTATTGTAGTATTTCACGATGTTACTGATGCCAGGAATTTTGATCAAGTAAGGTCTGATTTTGTAGGCAATGTATCCCATGAGCTAAGGACTCCTTTGACTTCTATCAAAGGATTTGTCGAGACACTTTTAGATGGCGCTATGGAAAATAGCGATAGTTGCCGGCGCTTTCTTTCTATTATAGATACCGAAACCGATCGTTTGACTCGCCTTATTGAGGACCTTTTAACCTTATCTTCGATCGAATCGCAAGAGCGCATAGTTTGTTTGAAACCGGCTTGCCTGTTGCGTTCGATTCGTAGTGTTATGAACATGTTTGGGCCACAGATCAGTGAAAACTCTTTGCATGTTGAATTTATCCATCCCCACCCTATGCCCTTGATTCAGGCTGATGAGGATTTGTTAGGTCAGGTATTCATTAATTTACTGGATAATGCGATAAAATACACTCCCGTCCAGGGAAGGATTGTAATCAGATGTCAAAGACGGGATAGCCGCATTATCACTACCGTGAAGGATAGCGGTATGGGAATCCCCCGGGAAAGTCTGCCTCGGGTTTTCGAACGTTTCTATCGTGTAGACAAGGCTCGTTCCAGACAGCAAGGAGGGACCGGTTTAGGTTTATCCATAGTAAAACACATTGTGGAATCTCATGGCGGGGAGGTATTTGTGGATAGTGAAATAGGGCGGGGGTCTACTTTCGGGGTAAGTTTCCTAGTAATGTAACCTTTCTTCTAACCTGCATGACATCAAGACCTAAAACATGCTATCATCAAACAAGGTCCCGGGTAATATCTTGGTATCTGTTCTGGGATAGGAAGGGCGATTGCCGGGAGGTTATATGGCTACGGAAAAGATAAAAACGAACTGGGAAAATATTAAAAAGAATATCGAACGGGCGGCCTTTATAAGCGGACGGACGGCTGAAGAAGTCACCCTGGTGGCGGTTAGTAAAACCGTAGATATCGAAAAAGTTAGGCAAGTGCACAACCTGGGCATAAATGACTTCGGGGAAAACAGGGTAAACGAGCTATTAAGCAAAAGGGAGGCTCTCCCTGACGTTAACTGGCACTTGATTGGACGCCTACAAACCAATAAGGTAAAGGATATTGCAGGTAAAGTCGCCTTAATTCACTCCTTGGATCGTTGGAGATTAGCCCAGGAGTTGGAAAAGCGGGGGGGGCTGCTAGGGCAGAAGTTGCCGGTTCTGATCCAGTTAAATATATCCGGGGAGGAACAGAAAGCCGGTTTTAAACCGACAGAACTCGAGGAAGTGCTGGGTGCGGCGGAAAAGTTTAACAATCTGCGTATTTATGGTCTCATGACTATGGCGCCGATGGACCCCGATCCGGAAAAAGCAAGACCGGTATTTAAAGAATTATATCGGCTTCGGCAAAAGTATATGGCTAGGGACTATAAGAATGTAGAACTGAAGGTTTTATCTATGGGGATGTCCCAGGATTATGTCGTGGCTATCGAGGAAGGTGCCAATCTGGTTAGGATTGGCAGTGCTCTATTTCAGTAGGTTTACCCGGGAACAATGCAAAAAGCGCAGTCTCTGTCATTGCGGGGGCGCAGCGACGCGGCAACCTTAGGCTATTATTCGTAACAATGGAGAGGGCGGTAGTGAAGGACAGAAGACGAAAACCAAAAGGGATGGGCTACAAGTGGTATATTTTATTGAGCTGAAATACTACCACTAAAGCTTTTATTTAACTTCGTTTTATAGGTAAAGGAGGCTTTAGAATGGGTATAATGGACGGGCTTTGGAGATGGTTGGGGGTAGAAAGAGAAGAAGTAAGAGAGGAGATAATTGAACTACCCGCTTACAGCGAGGAAAAACCAAAAGGTTCTAACAACATTGTCAGTCTACATAGCAACAAAAGCTTTAAGGTTGTGGTATGTGAACCCGAAAACTTTGATGAAGTGCAGGTGTTAGCTGATCATTTAAAAAGCAGAAAACAACTGATTTTGAATTTTGATAATACCCCTCCCGAAGTGTCTCAGCGGATCATTGATTTTATCAGCGGGACTACTTATTCGTTAGAAGGCCATAGCCAGCAACTGGGAAAAGACATTTTCATTTTCACCCCTAGCAATGTGGAAATAGCTAAGGACCACCGTTCATTAATGCGCAAACACGGGTTTACCAATCCTTTCGGGGGTGAAAGATAGTGGCGGGAAATTTGGGGCTAATCGGGTGCGGTAAAATGGCCTATGCCCTCGTGAAAGGTATCGGGGGGGCAGAATTTCTAGGATTCGATTCTTTGCTGGTAAATGATATCGACCCGGAGCGGGAGATGCTGTTCCAGGAAGAATTCCAGGCCGTCCCGCAGAAAGCCGGGGAAATTTTGCGCTCCAGCCGGGCTATTATCCTGGCGGTGAAACCGCAGCAGGTAAGAATGGTACTGGATACTAATCAACCGTTATGGTCAACTAAACATCTTCTGATATCACTTGCTGCCGGTATTAAAACGTCAACTTACGAGGATGAAATAGGCCTTCATTTGCCGGTAGTGAGAGTAATGCCTAATACACCGTGCTTGGTGGGACAGGGGGTATCGGCTATCTCAGCCGGACGATATGCCGGTGATAAAGAACTTCAACTGGTTGCAAAAATGCTAGGGCAACTCGGTATCTGTGTTACGGTAGAGGAAAAAGACATGGATGCTATTACCGCTGTATCAGGAAGCGGACCCGCCTATATCTTTTTGGTAGTAGAATCCCTTATGAATGCTGCCCTCCAGCTAGGTTTGGATTTAAAAATAGCTCGCCGGCTGGTAGTGAATACGGTTAAAGGCAGTATAGAGATGATGGAGCAAAGTGGGGAACACCCCGCTATTTTGCGGGAACAGGTTTGCTCACCCGGAGGCACAACTATCGCGGGGATTCGCCAACTAGAGGAAAACGGGTTGCGCCGGGCATTTTTTCAAGCGGTTGAAAAGGCGTATGAGAGGTCGATAGAATTGGGCGAAAAATAGGGTTATTATAACGGGGAGGAAATAAGAATTGGCTATTTATCAGATTATACAGATTGTCAACATGGCGTTCAATGTTCTGGTATGGTTAGTAATCGCGCGTTGTATTCTATCATTTGTTAGGCACAATCCCTACCAGCCCCTAATTAAGTTTGTTTATGATATAACAGAACCGATAATGGCCCCTTTCCGTAGGCTCATTCCCGCTGCCGGCGGGATTGACTTTTCTCCTATTATTGCCATTTTAGCAGTTACCCTGATACAGAAGATTGTAGTGGAACTACTCTATGCTTTAGTGTAAAGGAGATTTTTGAATGCCCGGTAATAATATAGAATTACTAGCTCCGGCAGGCAGGTGGGATGTCCTGGAACAAGTGGTTGCGGCAGGTGCTGATGCGGTGTATCTAGGGGGTAAGCGCTTCAATATGCGTATGTTGAGGCAAGACTATAATTTCAGTGATAATGAACTACGGGATGCAACCGATTTTTTGCATCAGCAAGGCAAAAAAATCTATATTACCGTAAACAGTCTTTATTATGATTCGGAACTAAACGAACTCGAAGATTATTTGTTTTTCTTACAGGATATTGCGGTTGATGCCCTGATAATACAGGACATAGCTGTTTTATCATTATGCAGGGAGCAAAGAATAGCTTTGCCTTTGCATGCCAGTGTACAGATGGGCGTAGCCAACCTCCCCACAGCCTGTTTTTTAGAAGATAAAGGTTTTAGCCGGGTTATACTTTCCAAAAATCTTTCCTTGGAGGAAATCAAGGAAATCCATGCAGGCTCCGGGCTGGCACTAGAGTTTTTTGCCTTCGGGGATTTGTGTATTGCCCACGCCGGGCAATGCTATATGAGCAGTTTCGTAGCGGGGGAAAGTGGCAATCGGGGGCGTTGTTTGAAACCTTGTCGCTGGCCTTACCATCTCGAGGGAGCAGGACAGCGGGGGGATATGGCCTATTACCTGGCTCATAATGACCTTTGCTTATACCCGCAGCTGGCGGATTTATTGGCAGCCGGGGTCACTTCCCTGAAAATAGAGGGTCGTATGCGCAGCGCGGATTATCTAGCCCTTATTATCAAGTTGTACCGCCGGGCACTCGACCGCATAATAGAAGACCCGGTAACTTACGAGATGAATGAAGAAGACTACCGGGAACTGACCGAAAAAAGAGTGCGGGATTTTTGCTGCGCGAATCTTTTCGGTCGATCAGGCATTGAATCTATTGGACTGAGCGGGGAAAGGGAGCCCTTCTTCCCTACCCGGGCGGTGCAAGTGAAAAAACTGATGGTTGATGAAATACCTGTAGAACCGGCAGTCTTAGAAAAGGTGCGGGGATCGTCCTCATGGAGTGTTAAAGTGGGTGATTTGGATAGCATAGAGGCGGTAGCCAATCTGGGGATAAAACGGCTTATATTGGAGTATACCGGCGTTAACGACCGTTCCCCATTCTGGAAATCGGATGAAATAAAGGCGGCTTTATGCGCGGTGAAAGGCAGTACCACGGAAATATGGGTAGAAATTCCCCGGATAGTTAGCCAGGATGATTTGAAGGAACAAATAAAGGATTGGCAGCTAATAAGTAAGCTTCCGGGCCTAGGTGGTTTTATCGTAAATGAACCGGGGAGTTTCTTCCTTTTAAAGGATTGGGGTTTGCCCCTATGGGGTGGCTATGGTCTTAACACCAGCAATCACCGAGCAGCCAAATTTTGGCAGGGACAGGGCATGAGCGGGGTTACCGCTTCTTTGGAATTAGAATGGGATAGGGTTAAATCCATCCTTAACCGGATAGAAGAAACGGAAATTTTGGTCCATGGCCCCCTTGCCGGTATAATTACTGATTTCTGCCTTCCCCGGGCGGCGCAGTTGGGCCCCGGCGGAAATGCCGATGGGGATTGCCCGCCTTGCCGGTGGGAGGACTATTATCTAATAGATGAGTGGGAGCAAAAATACCCGATAAGGGTCGATGGCAATTGCCGGAATCGGATATTTTATCCCTATGACCTAGCACTTATTCAGCATCTTCCGGAATTACTTAAGGCCGGGCTTAAATATTTACGCATTGACGGGCAATACTACCCGGCAGAATTGCTAGAAAAGACAGTAAAGCTATATATTGAAACAGCGCAAGAATTGCAATCGGGCAGGTGGAATCCCGCAAGGGCCAAGAGGCTTCTAGGGCTCTACCCGGTTGGACTTAGTAGTTCGCCTTTGTTTGTTGCGCAATGATGTGGAAGAGTGAGGGGTGAGGGGTGAGGGGTATTAGGTAATTACCCGCTATCCCTTACCGTCCAAGAGCCCTCAAACTCCCTTTTCATCGTTGTTTGCGACCTCGGGTCATGGGGGTTAATATGAAAATAGCTTGCGTGATGGGCGGCTTAATAGAATATACT
>CAYRCG010000040.1:0-15867 GCA_964422685.1 uncultured Syntrophomonas sp.
CCGAAGGGTCAGCGTAAATCTGCGTCTAAAAACCCCTTTCATAGCAATGACAGGGCAATTGTCATTGCGGGAGCGGAGCGAAGTGGCATGAACTAAACCCCTTACCCTATATTTTCGAATTGGACTGCCTTCAACACATGGGTGTTATAAATTTCGCTATAATGAGGGAGAAACCCTTTAATTCCTCATAAATATTAGTTGTAATTTCCCCCAATTAGAGAGTAATTTCGCAACGGGTTCGTCTCTTCCAGCATAGTACATCTATAAGAGTTTTCAACGGGATAAATATCCTTTGCGTTCTAGTTTCATCCAGTGGTCCCTTAATAAATCTTCAATATCTATATCAAATTGTTCTTCCATCACAAACATCATTGTAACAGCAGTTTGGGCTACATCTAACAGTTCCCGCGCAATCTGTTTGACCACCAAACCTTCATCTATTTCCACTTTTTCGCCGCTCATTCCCCGGTATTTTCCTATAACTTGCGCTAGTTCGCCGGCTTCTTCCATAAGTTTCAACGCAGTTGATTCTAGGGTAGGGTTAAGCTGGTTAAGTCTAGGCAAGGACAGCGTCTTCGTTTCCATAATATGTTACCACCATCGTTTTTATACTTTTCATTGACCGGTTGCGCCCCCCAACCATGGGGGGGAAATATGTAGGTAAGAGGTAATAGGTTTTCACAGTATCATGTTTATTTCTCATTATCCCGAGATATGAGTACTAATTCCACACCCGCTTGATGCAAAAATTCCAAGGCCAAATCATCATCGAAATCACCCCTATGTACAACCCGGATTATACCCGCATTTATTATCATCCGAGCACAAATAGTACAGGGCTGGTTGGTGCAATATATGGTTGCCCCAGCTGTGCTAATCCCGTAATAAGCCGCATTAATAATGGCATTCTGTTCAGCATGCACTCCCCGGCATAGCTCATAGCGGTGCCCCGAAGGAATGCCCTGTTCTTCACGCAAGCAACCTATATCCAGGCAATGCTCCAAACCGCGCGGCGCTCCGTTATAGCCGGTGGAAATAATACGCTCATTCTTTACTAAAACTGCTCCTACTTGCCTTCTTAGGCAGGTAGACCGTGTTGCTACTAGATCGGCTAATTTTAAAAAATACTCGTCCCAGCTTGGTCTTTCCGTAAGCATTTTTACCTCAATCCTTAGCCAACCGGCTGAACTAGGAATACAACGGATACTTATCACAAAGGGCCTTGACTATCCCCCGGGCTTCTTCCCTCGCTTCTTCGTGATCGGGCCGGTCCAACACCAGGGCGATTGCCCGGGCCACTTCCTTCATATCATTCCCTTTGAGTCCCCGGCTAGTAACTGCCGGTGTGCCCATTCGGATACCACTGGTTATAGTAGGCTTTTCGGTATCAAAGGGTATAGTATTCTTGTTAACCGTAATATTTATGGATTCTAGAATAGCTTCGGCATCACGACCGGTAAATCCTTTGGGACGAAGGTCCACTAACATAAGGTGGTTATCCGTTCCCCCAGATACTATTCGTAAACCCTGCTCGGCTAAAGCATTAGCCAGTATATTTGCATTCTTAACCACGTCCTCCTGGTAGGCTTTGAATTCAGGCATAAGAGCCTCTTTAAAGCAAACCGCCTTGGCGGCTATAACATGCATCAAGGGTCCCCCCTGTATACCGGGGAAAACTGCCTTATCTATTTTATTGGCCCATTCTTGCCGGCATAATATAAATCCCCCTCGGGGCCCTCGTAGAGTTTTGTGGGTAGTAGAGGAAACGAAATCAGCGTAGGGTACCGGATTGGGATGCAGATCCGCTGCTACCAAACCGGCGATATGAGCCATGTCCACGAAAAGCATGGCGCCAGCTTCATCGGCAATCTCGCGGAACTTTTTAAAATCCAGTATCCGCGGATAAGCGCTAGCACCAGCCACGATCATTTGTGGGCGAGCCTTTAAAGCTGTCTCCCGTAATTTTTCATAATCAATTCTTTCGTCATCCGGGCTGACCCCATAATCCACAATATTGAAGTACTTCCCGGAAATATTTACTTTGCTACCATGGGTTAGATGTCCCCCATGGTTTAGATTCATACCCATAATAGTCTGTCCTGGCTTCAAAGCCGCGAAATAAACCGCGGTATTAGCCTGGGCCCCGGAATGGGGCTGGACATTGGCATGTTCCGCCGCAAAAATCCTTTTCACCCTGTCCCGGGCTAATTCCTCCACTAGGTCAACATACTCGCAACCACCATAATACCTAGCTCCGGGCAAACCTTCAGCATATTTATTAGTCATTACTGAACCCTGGGCGGCCATAACCGCACGGGATACGAAATTTTCTGAGGCGATTAACTCTAATCGGTTATTCTGTCTGGCCTCTTCCTTTTCTATGGCTTCAGCTACTTCGGGATCCACTGGCATAACATGCTTTTGAATATAATCCATCTTTTACTCCTCCCTTTGACATTCTTTTTCTAATCTAGTTATCTTCTCGACCCGGCGCTGGTGCCTTCCTGCCTGAAACTCCGCTTTTATAAAATTATTTATAATTTCTATAGCTAAGCCCCCCCCGGTTACACGGGCTCCGAGTGTTAATACGTTGGCGTCATTATGCTCCCGCGCCAAGCGAGCACTGTATATATTATGACATACCGCCGCTCTTATTCCTGGGACCTTATTAGCCGCTATAGCTACCCCAATCCCAGTTCCGCAGATTAAGAACCCCAAAGTCTTTTCCCGCAGGACCAGTTTGGCCACCTCCTCAGCTATATCAGGATAATCTATGGATTCTGTACTGAAAGTGCCGCAATCTAATACCTCGTGTTTGTCCAATGTCAAAGCATCAATAATTTCGTTTTTTAATTCTAATCCGGCATGATCGCAACCAATAATGAGCTTCATTCTATTCCCCTCGAGTCTTTTCCTGTAATATTAACTCTAAAAGTAACGGCAAAAAATCCTTTAGCTGCTGCAAAGTACCTCGATAAGCCTCTATGCCCCTGCCTATGGGGTCTATAATATCAGTTTCTCCCATACCAATAAATTCAGTCAAAGTAAAAATTGAACCCTTTTTCAAGGGGTAGGTTTCCTGCAGATAGTTGCGCTGGCTAACAGTCATAACCAAGACCAGATGGGCATCCTTTAATAATTCTTCGGTGAGAGGCTGCGATAAATGCCCGGAAATGTCGATTTCTTCTTGGAACAATAATTCTTGCACTTCGGGGGAAACGGGATAATCCGGATAGGCAAAAACACCAGCCGAAAGTGCTGCAAATTCGAAGTGCAATTTTCTTTCCTGTAGTAGCTTTGAAAAAAGGGCTTGCGCCATGGGACTTCTGCAGGTGTTACCGGTACAGGCGAAAAGGATTTTTCTCATTTCTCGTTTCCTTCCCTAAAGCATAATCTTGATACCTAAGGCCAGTAGCACAATTCCACCGAAAATTTGGGCATAGCTCCCGCTTAGGCGACCGAGGACCTTTCCTCCGACAAATCCCAGCCAACACATAATAGCAGCAGTCAAGCCCATTATTAATACAGTAATAAGGATAGGCATTTTTAAAGTACCTAAAGTGAAGCCGACTGTCAAGGCATCAATACTCACACATAGCCCCAAAACCAGGATACTCATCCAGCCACCCGAGGTGTTAGGCTGGTCGGCATCCAGTGTCTTTCTAGCCTCAGCCAGCTTGCAGACTTTGGGTTGAAGCTCGGCGTAACCTTTGCGTAGCATCTGCCAAGCTAGATAAAGCAATACCAGGGCACCCAAACGGGTAGCCCATACCCCGAGGAATTTACCAGCCACCAGTCCTAGGTTTAAACCCAGCAGGGGCATCAGTACATGAAACAATCCTACTGTTAAAACGAATTTTCTTTCATAATCCCGTGTCACCCCACGCAATCCCATGCCCATAGCCAGCGAGAAGGCATCCATCCCCAAAACAATGGCTACCAATATAAGCGTAAGCCATATTTCAATCATATTCTATAGCACCTAGGCGCATTTTTTTACCCCGGCTAATATTCAGCGCTTACACCCTTTCTCATATATCTTTGATCCCTGCCATCTTTTTCACCTGTCCTTATCCTTCTTCTGTACTTCGCCTCTTGCCTTCCGTCAGGTATATCCGTTCTATAATGGCCCGGGCAATTCCCCCCGGTCCGTCGGGTAAGGGAGTGAAAAGCAACAAATCGTTTTCTCCCTCGGCTTCTCGCAAGATAGAATAAAACTGCGCATCCGCAAAACCCAAGTTCAATTCATAGGTACGGTATTGCGGATGTTTCTCTTTAAATTCTTCCCAAGGGGCGTCGATCCGGTCAATATATGTATAAATACAGGCTGTTTTTCTTTCCATTTGAACCGCGTTGTTCAGATATTCCCCAAATTCCCCCCAACTTCGGCTGAGCAGAATTCGGGATTTTATCCGGTGGTGAGGAAAGGATTCCCTCCCCGGATTATTCAAAAGAATGGATTTCCCCATAGCTGCTTCCAATTCCTCTATGGCGATAGCCCCCTGGCGCAATATCCGGTATTCCGGGCCGCTGAGATCTATTATGGTAGATTCTAGTCCCAAGCCGGTCGGCCCTCCATCCAAAACCGCGGCTATCCTTCCGTCAAGATCAGCCCTAACATGCTCCGCTGTCACCGGGCTGGGACGGCCGGATAGATTGGCACTGGGGGCTGCCAAAGGTCCGGCTTCTGTAATCAAGGCCAAAGCTACTGGATGGGACGGCATACGCAAACCGACAGTATCCTTTCCGCCACGGACTATAGCCGGCACGTCCTCTCGGGCCGGCAGAATAATAGATAAAGGACCTGGCCAAAAACGTTCCATAAGGTCTATGGCGGCGGCGGGAATTTCCCTTGCTATGTTTTCCGCCTGTTCTCTAGAACTCAGGTGGACAAGCAGGGGATTGCTCCCTGCCCTTCCCTTCGCAATAAATATCTTTTCTGCCGCCCGGCTCTGAAAAGCCGCCGCCCCCAAACCGTAAACTGTCTCGGTGGGGAAAGCTACTAATTCTCCATTCTTAAGCAAACCGGCCGCCCTTCCGATAATCTCCTTTTCCGGAGAATTCGGATTAACCGGCCAATACTGTGTTTTCAGCCTGATTACCCCCTTCTGGCTTTCAGCAGGCGGTCCCTACCAGCCAGGTCTTTAATTATTTCTTTTTCCTTCCACCCGCGCATCATCTCCCAAGCCCCGCGTCCTTGTTTATGGCCAATTTCTAATAAAAGGTAACCCTCAGGGTGTAGTAAGACCTCCGCCTGGGGCAAAAGGCGGCGATAAATATCCAGTCCGTCGCCGGGAGATAACAAGGCGGAGGCGGGCTCGAAATTTTTAATTCCGGAATCTAGCTTTTGATATTCCTCTTTATTTATGTACGGCAGGTTAGCGGCAATAACATCGAAGGGTTTTTCCCCCAAGAAAGGGAAAAGTAAATCACCCTGGCTGAAAGTTATTGCAACACCGTGCTGTATCGCATTCTCGTGGGCTTTCCCCAAAGCGTCTGCCGATATATCGCTGGCATAAATCTGGGCTCCGGGAAGATAAAAAGCCAGGCTAACAGCAATAGCGCCCGAACCAGTCCCAACATCACAAATACGCAGTCCTTGCCTTTCCCGGGCTATTTCCAAGGCTTCCTCGACCAGCAATTCCGTTTCCGGGCGGGGGATTAGTACCGACCGATCTATTTTGAAATCGAGGGACATAAATTCCTTATGCCCTACAATATAGGCTAATGGTTCACCCTTTATTCTTCTTTTGATTAGTTCGCGGAATTGCCGTCTTTCCTCTTGATTTATCGGTTTATCGAAATGAGTGTACAGATAAACCCGGCTTTGCAACAAAGCATGGGCTAGTAGCACCTCTGTTTCGAGTCGTGGTTCTTGTAACCCCCGCTCTGTAAAATACCGGGTTGTCCAGTTTATGAGCTCCCTTATTAACCATTGTTGCCGCACTTAATCCACCTGTTTCAAACGTTCCGCTTGGTAATGAGCTGTAAGAGAATTTATTATTTCTTCCAGGCGCCCTTCCAGTATAGCTTCCAAGCGATGCAGGGTTAAATTAATACGATGATCGCTGACGCGGCCCTGGGGAAAATTGTAGGTGCGTATGCGTTCGCTGCGGTCACCGCTACCGACCTGGCTTTTACGGGTTCCCGCCATTTCCGCATTTTTCTCCTCCTCCAGAAGCTCTTTTAAACGCGCCCGCAAAACCCGCAAAGCCTTGGCTTTATTCTTATGCTGGGATTTTTCATCCTGGCAGGTTACCACTTCACCGGTGGGGACATGGGTTATCCTAACCGCTGACTGGGTAGTGTTAACCGATTGTCCGCCGGGGCCGCTGGAACAATAGACATCTATACGCAGGTCGTTAGGGTCAATAGCTACTTCTATTTCTTCGGCTTCCGGCAAAACGGCCACTGTGGCTGCCGAAGTGTGTATACGCCCTCCGGATTCTGTAACCGGTATGCGTTGCACCCGATGCACCCCGGATTCAAATTTCAATTTGCTATAGGCTCCCCGCCCATCAAGTACAAAAACTATTTCCTTAATACCGCCAATATCGGTATAGTGGGTATCCATTATCTCAACTTTCCAACCCTGTTCTTCAGCGTAACGGCTGTACATGCGGAAGAGATCCCCGGCAAATAGAGCCGCTTCCTCCCCTCCGGTACCCGCCCTTATCTCCATTATTACACTTTTATCGTCATTAGGGTCCTTGGGTAATAGCTGTACCCTTAGTTCCCCTTCCAGGGAAGCTTTTTTCTCCTGTAATAGGGGAATCTCGTCCATTAGCATCTGCCGGAATTCCTCATCCTCTTCTTCGGCCAACATTTCTTCGGATTCCTCTAGCTGCCGGGAGACTGACTTGAATTCACGGTATAAATTTACGATATCATCGAGATCAGAGTGAGCCTTGGCTAATTTTTGAAACCTAGCCTGATCGGAAAGGACCTCCGGCTGTGCCAAAAGTTGAGTTAATTCATCATATTTTTCTTCAAGGCTTTCTAGTTTTTTCAGCAAGATTTCTCCTCCTTGCTCCTGGACACAAGGGGACGGTTCTTTTGTGCCCTTGGTTAATATGAAACTAAACTGTTTAGGTATGGCGGCTTAATTAAATATACCGCTCGCGGTTTTCCGTCTTCTGTCTTCCGCCCTCTATATTATAATGCCGGTTCCAGCTCTACATCCGCCTTCTCCTCCACTAAAACTAGCTTGAGGGCGGCTATAGCCACCTCCAACATATCATCATCCGGTTCCCGGGTTGTCAACTTCTGCAAAAGTAAGCCTGGAGCAATCAGCATTTTAGCCCAGGAACGTTGATAATACTTGCCGGTGAACTTGAGAAATTCATACCCTAAGCCAGCTACTACGGGAAGCACCGCTAATCGAGACCATATCCGGTAAAACAAGCTACCATCTCCCAATAGGGCAAAAACTAGAATAGAAACCACCATAACAATCAATAAAAAGCTGGTACCGCAACGCGGGTGCATTGTGGCATATTTGCGGGCATTATCGACGTTTAACTCTTCCCCGGCTTCATAAGTTGAGATAGATTTATGCTCCGCCCCATGATACATAAATACCCGCGCTATATCCTCCATTTTGGATATGGCATAAACATATAATAGGAAAAAGGCAATCCTGATTATGCCCTCGATGATGTTTTGCAAAAGTATTCCCCCGACAAATTGCCGGGTATAGTGTACGATAGCCGTCGGCAAAATCACAAATAACAACACCGCTAAAGCGAAGGCTATCAAGCCACTTATTAGCATTTCCCCCGCACTGAGTTCTTCCTCATCTTCTCCCAAGGACATATTGGCGGATTTATTCAGCATCCTGATTCCTACTATCATAGAATCTATAAGCACATAGGTCCCCCGAATAAAGGGCCATTTTAAAAAAGGATAGCGGCGGGAAAGCTGGCTGTTTCTTTCTTTATCCAACTCTATGCTGCCATCTTCTTTCCTTACGGCTATAGAAGTAATATCCGGGCCCCGCATCATAACCCCTTCAATAACGGCCATACCACCATATTGAAACTTACCCATTCTATCACCTTATCCTAATAATCAGTAAGGCGTAAGGTGTGAGGCTGATATATTCTAAACATTCACCTTACACCCGACGCCTTAGAAATAAAAAGCAGAGACTAGCGTCCCTGCCGATATGCGTTAACTTAAACCGTATTTTTTCTTAAATCTATCAACTCTTCCGGTGGTGTCTACCAAACGGCCTTTGGCACCGGTATAAAAGGGATGGCACTTAGAGCATATTTCCACCCTTATGCTTTCACTAGTTGAACCAACTTCGAATTCGTTACCACATGCGCATCGGGCTTTGGCTAGATGATATTTGGGATGTATTTTAGCTTTCATTTACATTCACCTCTTTTCAAGCCGGTAAACTGCAGTTAAAGCCATAAAGCTCAAGGAACTGCAAAAAAAATTATATCAAGAATAATAATAAAAGACAAGGAGATTAGGAAAACACCATTTCGAATATCTTTCTCATTCCGGGCACCTTCGATACCCTGAGTCCTATTATCACTTCCGGCAATCTTATCATTCCAAGCGCCTTGGTCATTGCTATTAATACTGATTGGAACCGCCACGTCGCCTTGCTCCTCGCAATTTTCACGCACTATGTACACCATGGTAACGAAAAGGTTCAGGGCATCCGCTATTTAATAGTTGAGATATTATCAGCGTCCGTCAGCACCCGAAGGATCAGCGTAAATCTGCGTCTAAAAACCCCTTTCATAGCGATGACAAGGCAGTCCAGGGATTGCGGCCTTCGGCCATAAGTCGAAGCTATATTTATAGCAATCCCCCGCCGTATTTTTTAGCAATAGGAAAGCGATTGTTTTAATAGCGATACGTAAAAAAATGTTGCCCGAAAAAGCTATCATACTTACTAAAATATTCTTCATCGCCGTCATTTTCGGCGATTTTATTCCGGAATACGTAGACTTTGGCATCCAGATTATCCATAGCATACAGGATATATGCTTCCGTAAACAGAGGCAGTACCGGGGAACCAAAATCCAGGCTGCCATGATGGCTAACCACGAGATGCTTGACCATCCATTCCAATTCCTCCGGGAAACCTAAACCCTCCTCCTTCATTTCTTTAATCTTTTCCGCTACCAATTCGCAGCCCAGCACTATATGGCCGATTAGCCTGCCCTGCGGGGTATAGTTAGGCGCAACCTTCATCTCGAACTCGGTTAGTTTGCCGATATCGTGCAATAAAGCCCCCGCTAGCAAAAGGTCTTTATTTATACCCGGGTACAAATCAGCTGCCTGCTTACACAAGCCCGCCACCGCTAAAGAATGCTCTAAAAGACCTCCGGGGTAATTGTGGTGAATCATTTTGGCGGCCGGAGCCTTAAAAAACCTTTTACGCACCTCTGGGGTAAATATTCGCTGCAAAAGTTCCTTTAAATAATAATCGGTAACGGATTGCAGCATCTGTTCAAACTGCTCTTGCAGTTCCTCCAGGCTAATCGGTGGCTTTTTCAAATAAAGACCCACATCTTCTTCTAAGATTCCAATCCTTTTCGCTGTTACCTGCAATCTTTGGTTATAGGTTCCTATATCCCCCAACAATCCTATTACCTGTCCGGCTTCTAGTTGACCGTTTACATTACAACTATCCCATACTATTGTATAGATTTCCCCGGTAGAATCACCTACCCTAAGATCAATTATATCCCTGGCATCTCTGGTTTTCCTCGCGCTTTTACTCAGTATTATATATTTCCCCCAGAACTGAGTCCCCGGGGATAAGGCCTTCAATTCCTCAATTGTATAAGGTCCTTTCTTTTCCAATCCTTCAATCCTCCCCTTGATCATTTTTCCCTTTACTTATCTCCCGTAGCCGGGGATAGGGACTCCCCAGAAAATAATAGATAAGGATTCCGGGGAACATAGCGCTACTAATACCCCTCACGCCTCATCTTTTCATATTAACCTTTGTGGTAAAAGTTCGAAATGGTAATGAAAAGGGAGTTTGGGTCACTTGACAATACCCCCGTCCCCTTGTCATCGCTTTAGCGGATCGGATGGGTATATGAACCTATCTTTACCCCGGTTAATTCACTTTCCAGCAGATTGATAAATTTACCTATGCCTAGAACCGGCCCCGCGGCTGGGAAAAAGTGCATAAGCAACTCGGGGTCTATGTTCAGGTTACGCAGTTGAATCATATCTACCCGGTGTCGGCGGACGAATTCTATCAAAGCCTCGGCTTCCCCTAAACGATCGGTAAATCCGGGAAAGGTTAATAGATTCAAAGATACCTGTACCCCCCGTTCCTTGGCATAGCTAATAGAGTATTCTACATCCGAGAAGCCATAGTCCCGTGGGCAATGATATGTAAGATAGTTTTTTTCATTAGCGGAAAAAATAGTAACCCGCATCGCATCCATCCCCGCATCAACCATCAGTTTGACTCCTTCGCTATAGCCGGCATTGCTATTCATATTAATGGTCCCCTCACAGCAGGTATTCCGTATCCGGCGGATGGCCTCTGATAAGTTTTTCCCGTTCAGAGACGGCTCGCCTTCACATCCCTGCCCGAAACTAATAATAGCATCCCGGGCCTTCACAAGGTGCTCACTACCGAGCTCGGCGATTTCCTGCACCGTGGGGACAAAACCCAGGCGTTTTTGCGGGGACGCACTGCCGCAATGGTCTTCGGAAATACAGGCGATACATGCAGCATTGCAGGTCCTGGTGCTGGGTATCCCCCCCTCCCAGCGCCGGTAAAATATATTCTGGGCAGTAAAACAGCCGTATTCCAAAGAACAATGAGCCAATTGCCGAAGTATCCTATTGTCGGGGAATTTTTTCACCAGGCGTTCTATCCTGCCCGGCAATCCATCCGTATTATAATAATGGGGATGCCATTTGCGGTGTTCGTCGCTTTGTATAGCAGCAACATGAATCTTCCCTTCCTTCAGCGCAACCGCGGCGTAACCCAAAAGCGGGGGAAGGGCTTCCCCGGAACTGTTCACGCAAGCCGGCAGGAGGGTGCGGGTAAAACCCTGGGGCAGAAGGGCTGCAACAGCGTAAGCCCGCTGCCCGGCAGATATAGGATCGTATTCAAAATACGCTAGCCTTTCCTCCATATCCAAGCCCACCGGGATGTTCCCCGGCACTTTCACCAATGAAGAGCCCTTGGGCAAAAGCATCATATCGCCCGTATCGGGCAACATCCATTTCCCGCCGCTGCGTCCCATCATAAGTATTTCGGGATGATCTAATACTTCACCCTTTTCATTGGCATATAGGCTTATATACATATTTACCTCCATGAACCGGGGTCACTTCATGCTAACCCCATGAGCAGGTTCAGCGTAAATAATTATGAAAACAGGTAGTAAGATACCCCGCTGCCCCACCCCCTGATCGTCTAGCCCGAAGCGGGTTATGCTACTAATAGCGTACCTTAAATCTGCGAATAAAAAAAGCCCCCGCCTAGGGGGCTTTTCTGGCAACCCCTATTTTCCAGTGGCCGCAAATAGATGAAAATAGGGCATTAAGATTCCTCGCTGCGCTCTGAATGACAAAGGCCGCGCCCGGAATTACCACGCAGCAGAGCTGCACCGCGAAATACGAATAGCACTACTGTCCTGTCATTACTATGAAAGGGGTTTTAGACACAGACTGATGCTGGCCCTTTGGGCGCTGATAATATCTCAACTATTAAAAAGCGGATGCTCTGACCCTTTTCGTTTACCGTGGTGCGCGTAGTGCGTGAAAATTACGAGAGGCGCATCGGCCACCCCGTCATATGCGAGGAACCCAGCGACGTGGCAATCTTAAGTCCCCTATTCATAGTAATGACAAGTCGGGATCAGTATAAAACTTGTCTTGCAAATTATCTAAGTAATGGCGAGGGGTTAACTGCTACATCACCCACCCGAACTTCGAAATGGAGGTGGGGACCGGTAGTCCTACCGCTAAGCCCTATTGAACCTATCGTTTTACCCCTTTCGATCTCTTGACCCCTTTTAACACAAGCCTTATCAAGATGAGCATATACCGTCTTTTTATTATCGTCGTGTTTCAGTATAACCATCTGGCCATATATAGGTTGATAACCGACAAAATCAACTTTGCCGTTAGCCGCCGCTCGTATGGGGTCACCTAGTTTCCCGGCTATATCCAAGCCGTGATGAAAGCCGGATTGACGCCAGCCATAAGCCGAGGTAATGGCCCCAACAATCGGCCAGCTAAAAAAACCTCCCCCTCTGGGCAAACCTCGGGAAACATTGGCGCTTGGGACTATTGCTTTGGCTGTAGCCGGAAGGTTAAGCCGCTCACCTATCTGTAGTTTTTCGGCGGCTTTACCGCTATTGAGTCTTTGCAATTCCTCCACTCCAACCCCATAATAGCCTGCAATTTGCCATAGCGTTTCACCACTTTTGACAACGTGCACCCGGGCATTGGTCCCCGGTATTTGCAAATCCTTTCCCACCGCCAAAACACTAGACTCATCCAGGCGGTTAATCATCATTAGCGTATCCGTTTTCACACCATAATGGCGGGCAATGGACCATAAAGTATCGCCCTTTTGGATCCGGTGGCTGGTTTCCCGGCTAATACCGTAGGGAGCCTGGTTTTTTAAACAAGGGGTAAACTGCCCCTCACTAATACCGGCCCATGTTATATCCGCTGCGGATGCTAATATAAAGGCGGTTAACAGCAGTGAAATCCAGTTCCTATTCATTGGTACTTTCACCTCATTTCCAAAAAGAAGAATAAGGGCTCGCTGACCCTTATTCTTAACCTTATAAATGAGGATTATTCATTTTTTAGATTAAAAGGCGCATAATGTATGAAAAATCTGCTCTTCTTTTACCCAAAATTGAGCCCAGACCAAATCTCGTCCAACTCCCGCCAGCTATCAAAAAGCATTTTTACCACTTTCCTATCCAGTCCCCCGGAATCAGTTTCCCCAACTATTATTCTTTTTATCTGTTCATAACCCAGACCTGATCGGTACGGTCGATCCTCCCTTAACGCCGTGAAAATATCCGCAACGGCCACAATACGCGCCGGTAAATCGATTTCTTCGGCGGCTTTTTTAAAGGGATAGCCTTTTGCATCCAAGCGCTCATGGTGATAGGCGGCCCAAGCCGCTATCTTTTGGTCGGGGAAAACCGGTTGAAGTAGCCAGTAGGTATAATAAGTATGTTGTTTCATAACAGCATATTCTTCGACCGTTAATTTACCCGGTTTTTCAATAATGTACTCGGGTACGGCCATTTTGCCCAAGTCATGTAGCAATCCGGCAATCTCCAGCAAATAACACTCGTCCCCTGCTAAACCGGCATTACAGGCTAATAATCGGCAAACTCGGCTTACATAACGGGAATGGCGATAGGTAAAACTGCTTCTATTATCGACCACCCTGGCGAAAAGGCGGGAAATAGTCCTGAGGTTATCCCGTTTAACCAACACTATGGTCTTGGGAATAGATGTAAGCATACATTCATCTAACCAGGGTGAAACCAGATCTAACCAAAAACTTTCCTGTTTCCCTAGTTCCATCAAGATATCCACTAAATCAGGGTCAAAAATAGTCCCAGAATGCCGGCTAATTTTCTGCAATATTTCATTGTTTTGTTCCAAAATATAGCGTTCTTTGTCAATCAAAATATCCACTCTGTCGGCCAGATGGATAATACGACTATTAAGGGGAATATCTGCACCGCTTAAACCGGAAGGGTTGTTTCCCGCCCAACGATCATGATGGCAGTAAATACTCAGTTGCACAGAATCCAGGTCTGGCAATCCTGCAACAAAATCCCGACCCCTTTGGCAGTGTTCCCATGGATTCTCTACATCAAATCTATGCAGTAGAACTTTATCCCTATGATTTATCGCACCTATATCATGTATAATCGCCGCTTTAAACAATTCCCGGAGCTGATGATCGGGCATATTCGCCCTTTTACCCAAGTTAAGGGCAGTAAAGGCCACCCTTTTATGGTGATCCATTATTCCCCCGTTAGAAAAATCCAAACTGCGCGATAAGTTCAATAATAAATTAAATGAGTTGAATTTTATCGGAGTTACCAGCTTTGTATCCACACTATAATCCCCCATAGCCCGAGAGACACACCTACTCGCGAAAATAGGTTGATAATTGTCGTTGCGCCCGGAACGGCAGGTGCGCCAAAAACAACAAGCATAGGCTATTCCCATAAGGACATAATCTATTACTATGCTTATAGCATTTCCATTCTATAATTGCCCGGTTTTGGCCAGAAAACTAATTGCAGCGGTAAAGTATCGGTCTTTAACAAGAAAGTTCTTCTAACGATACATTAATAGGCACTTCTTGCACTTTCCTTGCGGCCGAATACCAATGGAGCAGCACGGAGTAGGTCTTTATTCGATTGGGATTTTTTCATGGTATCAATCATCATTTGCATACTTTCTATCTGATTATAGTCACTGAATGTATTGCGAAGATTCCAAGTTAATTCCATTTCCTCATTATTAAGCAATAATTCTTCTTTCCTGGTCCCGGAGCGTTTAAGGTCAATAGCGGGGAATATCCTGCGTTCAGACAACTTGCGGTCCAAGACCAACTCCATATTACCCCGGCCTTTGAATTCTTCGAATATAACTTCATCCATGCGGGAGCCGGTTTCAATCAAAGCAGTGGCAATAATCGTTAGGCTTCCGCCTTCTTCGATATTGCGGGCCGCACCGAAAAAGCGTTTAGGTTTATCTAGGGATGCCGGGTCTATACCACCGGATAACGTCCTGCCGCTAGGCGGCACCACTAGGTTATGGGCCCTGGCCATGCGCGTAACACTATCCATGAGTATAACTACGTCTTTTTTATGCTCCACTAACCTTTTGGCTCTCTCTAAAACCATGTCGGTAACTTTGACATGATTCTCCGGGGGTTCATCAAAAGTCGAAGCAACCACCTCCGCTTTAGTGGAGCGCTGCATATCGGTTACTTCTTCCGGCCTTTCATCTACCAGGAGAATAATCAGTTCTATATCCGGATAATTGGCACTGATTCCCTGAGCAATTTTTTGCAAAAGGATGGTTTTGCCTGCCTTAGGGGGGGCTACTATCAAGCCCCTTTGACCTTTACCGATGGGGGCTATCAGATCAATTATACGGGTGGGAAGTTCATGGGGCACGGTCTCCAGGGTTAGTTTTTCCTTAGGGTAAAGCGGGGTCAAGGCATCGAAGTGTATCCTCTTCACAGAATCCTCAGGGGGGAATCCGTTAACGCCCTCAACTTTTAATAGGGCGAAAAACCTCTCATTGTCTTTGGGCGACCTCACCTGCCCCCCGACCATATCACCGGTTTTTAATTCGAACTTTCTGATTTGGGATGGTGAAACGTAGATATCCTCCTGGCTAGGCAGATAAGCAAATGGTCTTAAAAACCCGTAGCCATCAGGCATAATTTCCAGAACCCCCTGAGCTGTGAGCAATTGGTCCGAGTGGGTTAGGGCTTTGGTTATTTCGAAAACCAACTCCTTTTTTCGCAATTTAGAATAGCCTGCTAGGTTTAGATCCCGGGCAACCTGATACAATTCCAGCATGTTTTTGTTGTCCAACTCTGAAATATTCAATTTTTTCCTCCTTGTCTAATAATCATTTCTTTACGCAATAATAAATTCTCCGGGCAAGACGGCAAGCGAAATGAAAGATATCCTAGTGGTTTTAAAAATAACCTGCAAATTAAAAGGTATTATAATATTGCTCCTCGGATGCTTTTTTGAAGGCTTGCATGTGGGAAATAGAACTGATTGTGAACTCCCCAATAATCTTTATAATTATTATACCAGTATTGATGCTATTTAATCATTGTTTTAAACGGTT
>CAYRCG010000041.1:0-15344 GCA_964422685.1 uncultured Syntrophomonas sp.
CGTCCCGTAAGGGACGAAAGCCTTATAGACATCCGTTGTACCACCCATTAATCGACATACCATCATATGCGTTCCCGGTTACGGGGGAAAACCGTCGGAGCCTACTAGATAATTCGTTCGGTCCGCAGCTCAAGAGTGATTTTCGGTCCCAGATTACTTATGCTGGGCTTTCACCTTCCCCAGCTCGCTATGTTGTTCACCTTGAAACCTACTCTCTCCGTCAATGCCTTTAAATATTGATTATAAACGAATATACCTACTCAAGAAGGTTTTGTCAAGGGTATAAATAAGGGTTTTTTACCTTATCACCGGGCGCACCCTCATAAATTAGGGGCCCTTATCACCAATAGATTAAGGTCTTCATCCCGGTTAGCCTTTATAGCCCGCCCGCAATCGGCTGGGCAGATCGTGAACTGCCCGGCAGATACTAGATAATCCTTTTCACCGATTTCTACAGTTCCATTTCCTTCTAGTACCAGAAAAATCGCCTCAACCGGAGCGGTATGTACCCGCACCTGCTCACCGGCACTGATAAATAGATTAACCACCCTTAGATGGGGATTATCGGCTAGAATGCGGGCATTCCCGCCAAGAGCTGTAGGCTGTAAGGGTATATCCGTTATTTCCTTTACTATGGGCCGTTTCACCATCACCACCCCCATTTCATTAACCCTTCTCAAATCACGCGGTTGAAACATATTTACCTTTTATGCTGTTTATAAAACTCCTTCAAGGAGTCTTTGCTTTCATCGTCTAAATAATGCCAACGCATGCCTAAAATCGCACCCTCTAAGGCAGATAAGCGCATAAAGCAAGCAGAGGGGTCATTAGCCAGGATGCGGAGCCATGCCTCGCGACTGCCTATAGCTTTTAGCTCTTCTATCGTGGAAATACCTACATCAATCAGTTGGGCTTCAAGTTTAACTCCGATGTTCGGCAATGTAGATAATTCACTCATTATCCTCCCCTCCCTTGTAAACCCGAAATTGCATTGTTATTCAGCCTCGCTATTTTCACCTACTATCATCGGTCCAGTATCGCTATCCGGCCCGATATCTTGCATATCTAATTTGTTTATATATCCATTTACGATCCGCCATTTATTTTCATTATATCCTGTACCAGTTATCTCCCTTAACGAAGCAAATCTACATTGTGAAATATCTATCATCGGGGTATTATCATCCGGTTCAATACCGGCTAAAATTATGGGTAAAGTAATAGATAGTTCAGCGGAAGGCAACTCTCTTCTGGTCCTTTCAAATTGGACAACATTGGAATCGATCCTTCGAGCGAGTGACGCCATTGGAATTACACATAGCCCTAGGTTAATCATGCTTTGAGAGTAGGCCGTTTGAAATTTGAAAATATCTGAATACCATCTAGCCGCATTTCCGAATTGCACTTCGACTTGGATGGTTAAATCATCAAATGTTTTGCGGAAATCCGCTTTTAAACCTGATTTACGGATATCTGTTGCTAAGGGATGATACTCCCAACCTAGATCTACTGCTAACCTACGGTCAAAATATGTATTCATAACCTGTTGCACTACATCCAATCTGGGGTTTCTTCTGGACTTTCCGGGATAAATAAAAAGTGGCGCATTAGAAATAACATCTATTACTTCTCCCCAGCCATTTTCATATTTGCTGTGTTGCAGTATTTCTTCAGCAAATCTATAGCTATATATCTCTACCTTCATTGTCCCCCTCCTGGCAAATTGGGATCATAAATGGGCCTATCCATCGGGCGAGTTTTTAGAGTCCCCTCCCAGTATTGATGAACTCTATCCCAAGCTATGTTAATATATTCGGCAACGGTGTCACAGCCATATCCGCTTCGTTTGTTTTTTATAGCTGCTATTACCGTGCTGCCGACACCCAAATAAGGATCTAATACTATATCACCTTCGTTAGTCAATGCTAGAACCAACCTTTCCACTAATTCAACTGGAAATTGGCAAGGATGTATAGTTTTTTCGCAATGATTAGCCTTTACATTCGGAATAACCCATACATCTCCGGGGTTTTTGCCTAATGGGTTACAGGAGAATTGGCCTTTTCTGGGACCTTTGAAATATTTTTTTCCCGGATATTTAGGAGGAACCCTTACTGCATCCAAATTAAAAGTATACTCAGATGATTTCGCGAACCACATTATAGTCTCATAGCGACCGGAAAACCGATACTTACAATGTAATCCATGTTCAAAATGCCAGATGATTCTATTCCGCAAGAAAAGATCATGCTTTTTGAAAATTGGATATAAAATAGCGTCTAAAGGAATCACTTCCTTATCAGGTCCAATATGGTTACCCACCTGCCAACACAAGCTGCCATTAGGGTGAAGAACCCGTACACACTCAGCAATAGTAGCCGCCTGCTCAGCAATATAGTGTTCTAGTAGCGCTTTCTTTTCATACTTTTTGCCGATATTATAGGGGGGGGAAGTAACAATTAAATGAATAGATTCATCAGGTACCTTTTGTAAGTAAGCCAAGTTGTCCATTACCGCCATATCAACCGTATAATCTGTTTCAAGATTAAATAGTGTGGCAACCGATTTATTCACTATATACCTCCTCGTATTTCAATGCCTTATAAGAAAATGGCTCATAAATTGTCCCTCCGACATGCCCCTATCATTCCGAGTGCATCGAGGAATCCCTACCTCTCCATTCTTATCAGAAGTCTTGACCTCTAGCGCGGAGGGTTAATATATTATAGCATATATGGCACATTTGTTCCTGTAATAGAGTTGATTCATCTTATCAATCATCCCCAAGTGATTTTGCCTATAAAAAAGCTAGCCCTTCGGTTCAGCAATCTTGAACCCTAACCTTATCTCACTAAAATTCCCTGACAAGCCGAAAAATCTGTTTAGCCTGTTCATGCATCTTGGCAAAGTTTTCCGGGGTCAACGATTGTTGTCCGTCAGAAAGCGCCCGTTCCGGTTCCGGATGCACTTCCACCATAAGACCATCTGCCCCCGCGGCTATAGCGGCACGGGCTACCGGGGTAACCATTCTCCATTTGCCGGTAGCGTGACTGGGATCAACCAGCACAGGTAAATGGGAAATCTCCTTGAGCAAAGCTACTGCCCCTATATCTACGGTATTGCGCAAATAGCTTTCAAAGGTTCTGATTCCCCGTTCACATAGGATAACATTAGGATTTCCCCCATTTAAAATATATTCGGCAGCCAGGAGCCACTCTTCAATAGTTGCCGAAAAACCCCGTTTGAGCAAGATGGGTTTCTGTAATCTCCCTAGTTCCTCCAAAAGGGTGTAATTTTGCATGTTTCTGCTGCCTACTTGCAAAATATCTATATTGTCCCCGAGAAGCTCCAAATCCCGAATGTCCATAATCTCAGTCACTAAGGGCAACCCCGTAATGCGGCGGGCTTCTATCATTATATTTAACCCCTCGCGACCTAATCCCTTAAATGAATAGGGGGAGGTTCGGGGTTTAAATAAACCACCGCGCAGAGCTTGTACCCCAATATCCCGAAGTAAACCGGCAATATGCAAATAATCTTCTTCATTTTCCACCGCGCAAGGCCCGGCAATAATCGTGCAATAACCTTCACCGATAATTAAAGGCTTGGTATCCATATTTATTTTAATGTTAGTATAGCTTCCTTTGCTGTCCCATGAAGCCAATTTGAAAGGTTTCATTAGAATCATCTCCAGCTTTATTGTACAACAAAGCGGCTAAAAGGCGTAATCACTTTGGGAAAATATTTGTGAGGATTACGAACCACAGGATAACGGAAGTTGTCTTAGGGCTATTAAAAAAGTGTCACTGCATTATAATGTAGCAAGGAGGGATATTAATGGAGAAAGGCATTGATCGTGTTGTAGAAATCCTCGGGCGCTCCGATAACACCGTTGTGGTGACAGGCGCCGGTATTAGCACCGAGGCGGGTATTCCCGATTTTCGCGGACCGGAAGGGATCTACCGCAAACTAGGGGAAAACCGGGTGATGAATATAATTAATATAGATTTTTTTCGTAATAACCCGTTTGAGTTCTATAAGTTCTATCGGCAGTATTTTATCTTCCCGCCAGTAGATCCGAGCCGGGCACATCAGGTTCTAGCCGAAATGGAAAAGGAGGGTATGGTTAAATCCATAATCACCCAAAACATTGATAATCTTCACCAAAAGGCGGGAAGTAAAAATGTTATTCCTATCCACGGCAATGGCGATCGTTTTTTATGCCCAAACCGTAGTTGCCGTCTTCTATACGATAGCAAATATGTAAATAATTACTCTGATGTTATTCCCCGCTGTTCTGAATGTGGGGGCATCCTAAAGCCCGATGTAGTTCTTTTCGGAGAACAAATAAAGAATTATCCCGGGGCTATGGATAGAATACTGGGAGCTAAGGTCTTAGTCGTTATAGGTTCTTCCCTGACCGTATATCCATTAGCGGGATTTGTTAAAGAATTTAGCACCTTCACCCAATACCTGATAATTATTAATAAGGGCAGTACCCCTTTGGACCACGCGGCAGAAGTAAAAATAAAGGACGGGAACACCGGCGAGTTGCTGGAGGAAATATTCGCCAAGTTGCGAAAGCGGAGGAAATATCTTTCTCAATAGCGATTTTCGCTCCCAAATGTCATTGCTATGAATAATACCTTAAGATTGCCACGTCGCTTCGCTCCTCGCAATGACAGGGGCGTAAGACATTCCAAGCGCAGTGCTGTCATTGCTATGAAAGGGGTTTTTAGACGCAGATTTACGCTACCCTTCGGGCGCGAGATGGACGCTGATAATATTTCAACCATTAAATAGCGGATGCCCTGACCCTTTTCGTTTACCGTGGTGCACGTAGTCGTTAAAAATTCCGAGCGAAGCCCATTGTCATTCCGGGCTGGCGAGGAATCTTCACCTACGCTTTTATCATTATTCGTGCTCTCCGATTATGAGATAGGCTCAGGCCCTTAGGTCTGCAGCAAATCCAAGAAATGATTAAGTATGCGAGCCGTCAGCCCCCATATTACCTCCTTGCCCCAAAGGTAAAAGTATTGGGGGTAGCTGGCCTTCCGGTATGAATAGTTTTGGCTATTGGGGATAAGGTCGTAGGGGTAACCTTGGGGAAGAACTAGTTTCAGCCCCAACGGGGCGCAAGGGGGCTCGACCTTAAGCAGGTAATTAAGCGGCACATAAAAGATATATTCAACTTCGCTGTTTATCTTAATACTTTGGCAGTCCTTGATCCTGCCCACAAAAGGATTAACGATTAAATTAAAGGGGCTAACAAAAATGTCCAAAGGGGCTAGTATTTCTATATCATCTGCATTAAGCCCGAGTTCTTCACATGTCTCCCTCACGGCGGCTTCACTTGCATTTTTGTCGTCCGCCTCAATTTGCCCGCCGGGGAAGCATATCTCCCCGGGCTGAACATTCAGGTTAGCCGCCCTTTTTTCGAAAAGAACACAGAAATCATTCCTATATTCAACCAATGGCAATAATACAGCTGTATTTAGGAATTCCTTATGACCAAGAATCTGTGGACGGCGGTTAGTCATGAGTTTTAGCCTATCCTCCACCAGGGTTCTATCCATCATCACTAATAATCCTTTCAAAAAGCAATAACGATTATTATGGAAAATATGAGGCGATACTCATAGTTTTACTCCCTAATCCCTAATATATAGCGAACTATCAACAATTTACTGCCGGCTCTTCGATGCCATAAAAGCTTCTTTTTTACAAACAACCTCAACTATGGAATGAGGTTGTTAATAGAATAAATAGTCTTAGATTTTTTTAATCCTGACATTACTAACCATCATAATAGCTAGAAGCAAAACCAGTAAAAAGATTACAATCGGATATATTTTGCCCGCTAACAATGATATTATAGCCAATAATAGGCCTGCTAGGGTAATAGGTATACCTAAAAAATATTCCTTTATATTTAAAACATTAAACCGTGCTAAACGCAAGGCTCCACACATTATAAAAAGCAGGGATACCATCAGGCCGGGCAGATGAAGACTGCTTTGGAAGACTTGGGCATAGAGCAAAATCGCGGGGGCCACCCCAAAAGAAACCAGGTCGCATAATGAATCTAATTCTTTTCCTAACTCTGAGGTTGTCCCGAACTTCCTCGCTATCTTGCCATCTGCCCCATCCATAAAAACAGCCAGGATAATAAGCACAGCCGCCCAAGTATATTGCTGATGTAAGACTAGGACAATGGCCGTGGCTCCAAAAACCAGGTTTAATAGTGTAAGAATATTCGCAAAGCTCTTGGTGATTAAATCCAACAACTTTATCTTCCTTTCTTGTTTGCGCCAGCTAAAATCGAAAATCTACCCTTATTTGTGCTAATATATTATAACACATTATGTATTAGGCACGGACGACCGCAGATAATTATAATATGCTCGATATTCCGGCCCGGGCGTTGCAATCGCCGGAAAAACACGATTAAGATTCCCCCCTACGCTCGGAATTTTTAACGACTACATGCACCACGGTAAACGAAAAGGGTCAGGGCATTCACCGTTCAGTGGTGGAAATATTATCAGCGTCCATCAGCGTCTGAAAGGTCAGCTTAAATCTGCGCCTAAAAACCCCTTTCATAGCAATGACAGGAGCTACGCCCGAAATGACAAAAGATGAATAGAAGAAGTTGAATGAACGGACTTATCTTAGCAAAGCAGGGAGAGTAAAAAACTAGGTAAGGAGCATGTTAATGAACAACGATTTGATTTATGAGGAAAGACGTATTATGTTTTATCGACAAGGTAGGACTGAAATCCGCAGAGATATTGTCGTAATCGAAACTCCGCTTACGATCTTTGTCAACGGACAGGAATTAACCACCCTCCTCTGCTCCCCACAGGCTTATAAAGAACTAGGGGTCGGTTTTCTCCTAAATGAAGGCATAGTCACCACACCTGCCGATATCCGAAATATGTCCCATGATCCCCATAAAGGGATGCTTTTTATCGAGGGAAATTTTGCTATACCCGCTGGCAGGGATTGGAGAAAGAGGCATTTCCCCCGGGATAATGAAACGATTCGTAACAGCTTTTATTGTGCCGGGGACGCGAGCCAAATCAAACCGGTTAATTCGAACTTCCAGATACCTGCCTGTCGTCTTTTGCAACTTATTTCGTTATTGGAGGAGAATTCGCAAACTTTCCGCCGAACAGGTGGGGTTCATAGTGCAGCCCTGGCGGACAGCTCGAAGCTAATAGTCCGCTATGAAGACATCGGCAGGCACAATGCAGTAGATAAGGTACTAGGCTACGCTTTTCTCAATGCCGTACCTTTAGATGATAAGTGCCTTGTTTTGAGCGGGCGAGTCGCATCGGAAATATTAATTAAGGTTGCCCGTAGGGGCATACCACTCATCCTGTCCCGTTCGGCCGCCATGTTGCTGGCAGTGGAATTGGCGGAAAGACTTGGTATTTGTATAGTAGGGTTCACCCGAGGGGAACAATTCAATGTTTATTGCCATGCAGAGCGTATTATTTTTGATTAGAGCCAATGATATTGAACTATCTATATGAATAATCAACTGTTATGTGCATTTATAAATGCCTTTGCACTGCTTCCGTCTATTTACACACATTATACACAAAACTCATATTTTGTATGCCAATTTCACATACTATAGGTTTGCTCTATTGATTAGTGCCAACATTTATAGTATGCTTAATCTTAGTAAAAACTCCGAGCCATATAGATAAAATCTACTTTACAGTTATATAGGTGTAATCGAAACACCTATGTGCCCCAGAGTTGTGGAAAGGAGTAATGAAAACTGTTCGCTGAATCGAACGGGTGTTGCTGTGCTTTTCACAACCTAACACCTGTTTTTTGTTTTGTAGAATGTATTTAAGCCCTTTTAACCCACAGACAATCCTTGGTTATAGACTTGGCCTATGGGTTTAAGCGAAAGCGCTTAAAACTCCCCGTATTGTGGAAAGAGGTAGTGAAAATGCTGTTCAGTTAATCGAACAGGGGTTATTAAACTTTTCACAATAGGACACCTGTTTAGGGGTTCAGTAGCCTTAATTGAATAGAACCGGCTCCAAGCCTTTTGCGCCTAATGATTAAGCTCACATCTTGGGAAGGAAAGGGTTTTGTATAGTGGTAAAACACTGTTCTTCCTGGACCCTTTAAACGATAAGGATGCTATGTAATGTTTTGTATCCTATTATCGGGTTAGAGTTAATAATCCATGGCCGGAAGGCCGCGGTATAAGCGGAAACGTTTGTGCCTCCCTTATTTGGAAAGGAGACCAATTTCACTACTAAGTAGTATTGTCTGAATTTAGCCCTACGCGGTTAAATTAGGGCGATACCTACAAGTGATACTTGGACTTTCCTTAAATACGGGAGGCTTGTTTTTGTCTGTAGGTTTGTTTTTTTGGGAGCTGCTAGAATTTGAAAGGAGTGATGGGAGTGGAACTGATCAAAATCACTATTGATGGAAAGGAGGTTGAAGTCCCGGCGGGTACAACTATAATGGATGCCGCTGATAGTGTCGGGATTAACATTCCAAGGCTTTGTTATGATCCTGAACTCAGCGCCCTGGGAGCTTGTCGCCTATGCGTGGTCGAAGTAGAAGGCAACCGTCTTTTACCGGCTTCTTGCGTAACTCCGATTTTCCCCGGGATGGTAGTTAACACCGAATCCCCCGCCGTGGTCGAAGCCAGAAAGACTATCCTGGAATTGCTGGTAGCCAATCATCCACTAGATTGCATGACTTGCGATAAACTAGGTGATTGTAAATTGGCAGATTATTGCTACCAGTATGGTGTAAAGGAAAGTCCCTTTATCGGAGAAAAACACGACTATACTATCGATGACACCAACCCTTTTATTTTGCGCGATTTGAACAAATGTATACTTTGCGGTGCCTGCGTTCGTGCTTGTGAAGAAATGACCGGTCAGGATAACTTAAGCTTCCTTAACCGGGGCTTCTATCGTAAAGCCACAACCGCCGGCGATGTTGACTACATCGATTCCGATTGCGTTTTCTGCGGGCAATGTGTGGCGGTTTGCCCCACCGGAGCCCTGCAGGAAAAGGCTATGGTCGGGAAGGCCCGCCGCTGGGAGATAGATAGAGTGCGGACAACCTGCCCCTTCTGTGGAACCGGATGCAACTTTGACCTAGCTGTAAAAGATGGCAAGGTTATAGGTGTACTATCCAACCCGGAAAGCACGGTTAATCAGCGTTCGCTTTGCGTAAAAGGTCGTTTCGGCTGGGATTTCATCTATAACGAGAAACGGCTCACTACCCCTCTTATAAAGAAAAACGGCAACTTTGAAGAAGCTAGCTGGGATGAAGCCTTTGACTTGATAGCTCAACGTTTCGGCGAGATTAAGGACAAGTACGGTGTCGAATCCTTTGCATCTCTCAGCTCGGCTCGCTGCACCAACGAGGAAAACTATTTAGTGCAGAAATTCACCCGTGCAGTAATGGGCAACAATAACGTCGACCATTGTGCCCGTACCTGACATGCGCCCACCGTGGCCGGTCTGGCCACAACATTCGGAAGCGGCGCAATGACCAACGCTATCAGCGAAATTACCGACGATGCGGAACTTATGTTGCTTATCGGGACTAATACTACTGAAGCCCACCCAGTGACTGGTTATAAGATGCGGCAAGCTGCCCGCAACGGTTGTAAACTAATTGTTTGCGACCCCCGCCATATTGATTTAGTTGATGAGGCGGATCATTGGGTTCGTCACCAGCCCGGTACAGATATACCCTTAATCAACGGATTAATGCACATCATTATTAAAGAGGGTCTGGAAGATAAAAAATTCATCGAAGAGCGGACTGAAAACTATGATGCCCTCAAAGCTACTGTAGAAAACTATCCGCCTGAGTATGTTTCGGAATTAACCGGTGTGCCGGTTGATTTGCTTTATGATGTTGCTCGCCTATATGCGACTACAGATAGGGCTATGATTTTCTATACTTTAGGAATTACCGAGCACATTTGCGGAACCCGTAATGTTATGAGCCTGGCCAACCTAGCTATGCTAACCGGCCATATGGGTCGCCCCGGAGTTGGCGTATGCCCGATTCGCGGACAGAATAATGTTCAGGGCGCATGTGACATGGGCGCGCTGCCTAATGTATACCAAGGTTACCAGAACGTGGCAGTCCCCGAAGTTAAGGAAAAATTCGAAAAAGCTTGGGGCAGATCCTTATCAGATAAAATCGGCTTAAAGATACCGGAAATGTTCGAATTAGCCCATGAGGGTAAGGTAAAATCTATGTATATCCTGGGTGAAAACCCGGTAATGACCGACCCCAATAGTAACCATATCCGCGGCGGTTTGGAAGCTTTAGAATTCTTAGTTGTCCAGGAATTATTCCTTACCGAAACTGCGGAATATGCTGATGTAATACTGCCCGCCGCCAGTTTTGCCGAATGCGATGGTACCTTTAGCAATACCGAGCGCCGGGTACAAAGGGTAAGAAAGGCCATCGAACCACTGCCCGGAAAGGCCAACTGGGAAACTATTTGCGAGATGTCTACCCGCATGGGCTACCCACTGAACTATGCAAATCCCGGTGAAATTTGGGATGAAATGGCCTCTTTAGCTCCTTCCATGGCTGGAATCAATTATGACCGCCTGGAGGAACTAGGAAGCTTGCAATGGCCTTGCCCTAGCACAGACCACCCGGGTACCCAATACCTGCATGTAGGCAAATTTACCCGCGGCTTAGGCCTGTTCCAACCTTCTGACCACATACCACCCGGTGAAATGCCGGATGAGGAATACCCCTTCCTGCTTTCTACCGGTAGAATTCTTCAGCACTATAATGTAACAACTCCCTACTCCATGGGAATAATGAGTGTATGGGATAAAGAAATGGCAGAACTCAACCCGGCAGATGCTGAAAAAATGGGTGTTAAAACTGGTGATAAGATAAAAGTAGCTTCCCGTCGCGGTGAAGTAACTACCGCTATTAGGGTGACTGATAGGGTTATGCCCGGCGTAATCTGGATGTCATTCCATTACAGCGAGACCCCGACCAACGTTTTAACCAGCCATCACCTTGATCCTATTACCGGAACTGGTGAATATAAAGTCTGCGCGGTAAAACTCACGAAAATCTAGGAGGCTATCAATGCGAAAGGTACCTGTAAATGAAGCAATCGGCCAGATTTTAGGCCACGATATAATAAGGATTATTCCGGGGCGCGAGAAGTATCGCGCTTTTAGCAGAGGACAAGTAATTACTGCCGAAGATATCCCCCTGCTAAAAGACCTGGGCAAGGAGCATATTTACATCTGGGAGCTAGAGCCAGATATGATTCATGAAGATGAAGCTTCCCTACGCTTAGCACAGAGCGCCGCCGGAGCGGGTGTAAAAATAAGCGAACCTAGCCATGGACGAGTAAATCTTATCGCCGCTTATGATGGCTTATTGAAGATACAGGTGGACCAATTGCATTGGATTAACAACCTAGATTCAGTTATTTTTGCAACTTTGCATAATAACCGCAGCGTAGTGAAGGGACAGGAACTGGCCGGAACTCGGGTGGTGCCTCTGGCTGTAAAACATAGCCTAGTGGAAGAGGCAGAAAAACTATGTTCTAATCCCCACCCCCTGGTTTCCGTAAAACCCTTTAAGAACCTTAGAACAGCGATTATTACCACCGGCAATGAGGTTTATCACGGACGGATAGAAGATGGCTCTAAACAGCTAATACGGAAAAAAATCAGTCCTTTCGGCGGGAGTATTATAAGCCAGTCAATTGTCCCCGATCAAGTGGAGATTATATCATCCAAGATTCGTCACTATGTCGAAGAGGCGGCAGAATTGATTGTTGTTACCGGCGGAATGTCCGTGGATCCCGACGATGTTACCCCCCTGGGAATCAGGGATTCCGGTGCGGAAGTAGTATTTTATGGCGCACCGGTCCTACCCGGCTCTCAATTTATGCTCGCCTATCAGGGGGATACGACTATTTGCGGGGTGCCGGGCGGAGCGTTATATAACAAGTTTACTACCCTAGATTTACTTCTGCCCCGGATTTTTGCACAGGAACGTTTGAACCGTTCCGATATAGTAGCCCTAGGGCATGGCGGATATTGCGAGAACTGCAAAGTTTGCCACTATCCAGTCTGCCCCTACGGTAAAGCAACCTATATTTGATGCCGGAGGAATGAAGCTATTATGCCTATAAGCTTGGAAGAAGCTCAGCAAAAATTAACAAATAGTATTAGACCCTTGCCGGCTGAGACAGTACCTATATTCGAAGCAGTCGGCAGGATAAGCAGCGCAGAGATATTAGCTGATAATGATCTGCCTTCCGAGCTGAGATCGGCTGTAGACGGTTATGCCGTAAAACCTGATTCTTCAGGCAATTATGACCACCTTCTAGTCGTTACTCAGCTTAAAATGGGAGAGGTACCAAGTTCTCCTCTTCTTCCCGGGCAGGCGGTTGGAGTTTTGACAGGTGGATTGATTCCAGACGAAGCAGTATCAATAATACCTCATGAAAAAGTACTAATCGAGGATAACTACCTGAAGCCACTCGAATCCGTCAAGCCCGAGAATAATTTTAAAAAACCGGGGGAGGATTTTCGCAAGGGAGAACCGATTTTAGCAAAATCTGCCCGGATTACACCTGGACTAGTGGCTTTGCTTGCTGCTTTCGGTCACGGACAGGTACAGGTATACAGTCGCCCCCGAGTGTCTATATTGAGCCTGGGAACAAACATTATACCTTGCTCAAATATAGCTTCTAAGGGGGATATTAGAGATACCAACGGACCCATGCTGGCTTCCCTAGCTAAATTGGACGGCGCCGAAATTAATGCCGTTGAACTCAGCGGAGCAAGAAGTAAAAAACAGCTTAAAATGCAAATACTTCAGTTGCTCGAACAATCGGATATCCTTGTCACCACCGGCGGAACGTATACCGATGGTGTCAACGAAATTCATGTTTTGCTGGATGATATCGGTGCTCTTCCCCTATTTAGGGAAATCCCCGTTCAACCGGGGAGCCATAACGGTGCTGCCGTACTGGATTCCCGAATTATTATATCCCTTTCCGGCAATCCGGCATCCTGTGCTGTGGGCTATAATCTATTTGTGGCCCCGGCTATTAGAGCATTACAGGGAATTAACCCCCTATTCCCCCGGATTACTGCTGTTTGTACCGGCTCTTATGCTAAGAAGACCGGTTCACGCAGATTTGTCCGGGCCCAGGCTACACCCCGTGAGGATGGATGGACCGTTTCCATTCAACCCGGGCAAAAGCCTAGTATGATACGCTCTTTGCTGGATTGTAACGCACTTATTGATTTGTCGCCCGGGCATCCGGCATTCGAAGCGGGTTCAACAGTATCGCTAATTTTGTTGGATAGAAACGCTATCTAACAGATTCTATAGAATGATGATTTAGAGGAACAGGGAGGTGAATATTAACAGATGGCAAAATATGAGGATATAATTAGCAAATACCAGGAGCTTCCCGGTGGAATCATAGAAGCCTATCATGCCCTGCAAAGGGAGTACAGTTATATTCCGGAGGATGCTATACGGGTTGCCGCCGAGGTATTCAATATTCCAACCGCTAAAGCCTGGGGGGTAGCCACATTCTATTCATATTTTCAAGTAGGAAAAAGAGGCAAAAATGTTATCCGTATTTGCGAAAGTGCACCCTGCCACGTGGCTGGTGCTGCTGAAGTTGTAGCTGCCCTGGAAAAAGAATTAGGCATCAAGATGGGCGAAACTACTGCTGATGGGAATTTTACCCTGGAACTATGTGAATGCGTAGGCCAGTGCCAAGCTACCCCGGTAATCACAGTTAATAGTAAACCCTATGGGGATATGACAGTTGAAAAGGTAGCTACGGTACTAGCCGAATACAGGTAATAGAAGAAGATGAAAGGAGGGAATATAATGGCCGAGGAAATGCGCATAGTTTTGCGCAACTACGGTAAGATCGATCCACTGAAAATCGATGATTATATAGCTGCCGGGGGTTATAAATCTTTGGAAAAAGCCCGGGGCATGAAGCAGACTGAAGTCATTGAGGAAGTTAAAAAGTCTAATCTGCGGGGACGCGGAGGAGCCGGGTTTAATGCTGGCATGAAGTGGAACTTCTCCTATCAAGTACAGTCGGAAGAAAAATACGTGGTCTGTAATGCGGATGAAGGGGAACCGGGCACCTACAAGGACCGCATTATAATGGAAAATGACCCCCAAAGTGTAATTGAAGGGATGGCCATCTGCGGTTATGCTATAGGGTCTACAAAAGGCTATATCTATTGCCGGGGCGAATATCCCTATGTAGTAGATATTTTGAACCAGGCCATTGCCCAGGCTAAGGACAAAGGGGTACTGGGCGATTTCGATGTTGAGGTCAGGATGGGCGCCGGAGCCTATGTTTGCGGCGAGGAAAGCGCCCTAATCGAATCCATTGAGGGGCATCGCGGCGAGCCACGCTTTAAGCCCCCTTTCCCCCCGGTTATCGGCCTATGGCAAAAACCAACCATAGTAAACAATGTCGAAACCTTCGCCAACATCCCCGTTATACTTGAAAAAGGCGGGGATTGGTATAAGGCTATTGGTGCCCCTAACTACCCGGGGACCAAGGTTTTGACCCTAACCGGCGACGTAAATAACCGCGCTTTCTTTGAAGTACCTACTAATACAACTATTAGAGAGGTTGTTTTTGGACTCGGCGGCGGTATAGCCGGTGGCAAACAATTCAAAGCGGTACAGATTGGCGGAACTTCAGGTGGATTCATCCCCGAGGCTAATCTGGATACCCCTATAGATTTTGACTCTATGAATTCTATAGGTGCAGTACTCGGTTCCGGTGCAGTATTTGTAATGGACGAAAGCCGTGATATAGTTGATGTAGTAACCCGCATCGCTAAATTCTTCGAACATGAATCCTGTGGCAAATGTTCACCCTGCCGCGAAGGTACTAAAAGAATGCATGAAATGATGAGCCGTCTTAATGCCGGCGAAGGCAGTGCGGCAGATCTGGAGTTAATAGGCCGTTTAGGCAAAGTGATGTCAGTCGCTTGCCTTTGTGGCCTAGGCCAAGCCGCACCGGCACCGGTTCTAACTACTATCAAGAATTTTAATGCGGATTACCAGGCAAAGCTGAATTAGTTTTACCGGGTACAGTGTTTTCTCTGAAAATTAGGTATTATAGAAAATCAAATAATAATGTCCCCGATAAATAGGCTCGGGCTTCTTTAAAGGGGGCAAGAACAACCGTTTAGTGCTTATCCCGAAACCGTTCCGGGATAAGCACTTTCCTTACCCATCCTTCTGGTTCCAATCCATCTTTGGTTTTTTGCAGGAATTTCACATTA
>CAYRCG010000042.1:0-12132 GCA_964422685.1 uncultured Syntrophomonas sp.
CCCTGGCGAACTGATCCAGAGTCAGTCGTGCTACCACTACACCATCCGGCTGCAAGATGGTTAATCTAATCCGTGCGTAAATCATTATAATATAGGGAAAAAATATTGTCAAAAACAAAAAACTAAAAAAACATTTGTTAACCTTCTATTAGTTCCTTCACCGTAACCACAAAATGCTCAGGGCTATTCAGGCTACGCACTTTTGCTAGTTCCCCTTCTAATGATTCAATCCATACCGGGGAGCCATTGTAATTTACTTCTATGGAATCATCGGAGGCTAATATCTCCTTCACCCTTCTGCTATCCATATAAAACACTCCTTAAATAAATTAATTTCTTGTGTTTAATATCCCACCGAAGCAATTTTTTAATCACTTGACCCCTATCATTCCGGGCGCCGCGAGGAATCTTACCCCCTATTTTTACTAGTTGTTGTGTTTCCTGAGGGTTCCTAGATAATGATTACGCCAAATTTAAGGGATCTGTTCGGGGCATTGCTGCCTGGTCGGTTAACGGTTAAAATCCGGTCAAGAATTATGTTAAAATGTTTAGAAGGTTCTTTTGAGATTTTATAGAGGAGCAGAAAAGTGAGATTAGCAAAATACCTGGCTAAATCCGGGATAGCCTCCCGCAGACAGGCGGAAAGATTAATCACTCAAGGTAAAGTCAAGGTGAATGGTGCAATTATTACAGAATTAGCCTTTACCCTAAAAACCGGTGATCGGGTTGAATTTGAAGATAGGGTAATCAAACCCGAGGATAAAATTTATCTGTTATTGCATAAACCGGCCGGATATATATCCAGTCTTGCCGATCCCCAGGGGAGGCCGAGGGTTATAGATTTGCTCCCCGGAGTAAATTATCGGGTATTTCCTGTGGGTAGGCTGGATTATGATACGGAAGGGTTGTTACTGCTAAGCAATGACGGTGAATTTACCAATCTAATGACACATCCCCGCTATTCAGTACCCAAGAAATACGAGGTGTGGGTACAAGGCCAAGTTAAAACCGATGCTATCGGGCAATTACAAAAAGGGGTAGTATTAGAAGATGGTGTTACCTCTCCCGCCCGGGTGGAATTGATAAAAGGCGGGAAAAAGCACAGCGTACTCGAACTAGAGATTTGTGAAGGTAGAAAAAGGCAGGTTAAAAGGATGTTCCTGGCGGTTGGACACCGGGTAATCAAATTAAAAAGGACAGCCTTCGCTTTCTTAACTTTAGAAGGGGTGCCGCGGGGTAAATACCGCTTTTTAACTGCATCGGAGGTGCGCAGGCTTATAAAATTAGCCCGGGTGGCAGAGGGTGAGCCATAGGCCTGAGACGGAGTTTCGGGGACGGGGCCGGCTGCTGGGGGATATTGATGCGGAGAAATTTGATATAATAGAAGCAGATAGGATAAACTGATTATTTCTTATATTATATGGGAAATACGCTATAGATAAAGTAATGAGTCGAAATAACGATATTCTACTGTAGGCGGTAAATTATGCTGGCCGGAGTAATACCCCTGCAATACTTAGGGGTTATTTGCAAGGCAGTAATACGAATGGGGGAGCTGAATTTGGGCAAACTGCGGATGCGGGTACGCTTTGACTTTATGGGTAAAAATAAATCCGGTCGTCTTTTATGGGGAGCTAAGAACCCGGAACAATCGGCGGAAGAATTACGGCAGCATAAAGCCTCACTTTTGAGAAATATCCCTGTGCAAGGTGTGCACATTGAAGATATTGATATGAGCCAGGAAGTATACTCTATTTATGATGAAATCACCGGAAAACAAATCTGTTTCGCTCCGGTGTTTATTACTTTTACTGCTAATTCCTTAGAGGATGCTATCAGATTAACCATGAAAGAGGAATTCAGGACGGTTGAATTGCTTGAACCGGAGCAAATGACCCTCTCCCGTTCAGAAATAGAAAAACTACTGCTGAGAATCTCTGAAGAACTAATTGAATATGGCGATTTTATAGAAAAAAGGCTGGATAATTGGAAATAAGCATAAAGGGGGGCTGATAATTATGAAGAAGATTTCTTTAGATTCGATAGTGGAGGCGGTTAATGAACTGCCGGCCTTGCCCCATATCGTAGTCAAAATAATGCAACTTTCCGAGGATCCTGATTCTAGTGTTCAAGACATGAGCAATGCGTTAAATCAAGATCAGACTATGACAGCAAGGGTTTTGCGTTTGGCCAACTCCGCCTTTTTCGGTTTTCCCCGTAGAATTTCTACGGTTACGGATGCTATCGTATTCCTCGGCTTTAAAACTATCCGCAGTATAGTTTTTGCTGTTTCCGTGAGCAACATTCTGGACCGGAAAATGGAGGGTTATGCTCTGGAACAGGGTGAATTATGGCGGCATTCGCAGTGCGCTGCTATTGCTGCGCGCATGATCGCTAGAAAGTGCAAATTTGCCCACCTTGATTTGGCTTATACAGCAGGACTTTTACATGACATCGGCAAGGTAATATTGAACGATTATATGAAGGAAGCCTATCATGAAGTGGTAGCCTTAGTAGAAAAAGGCAACATACCCTTTGTTGAGGCGGAAAATGAGGTTTTCGGGTTTAACCATGCGCAGGTCGGAGCCCGTGTTGCAGAAAAGTGGAATCTACCGGCGGAGCTAGTGGAAAGCATTGCTTTTCACCATAGCCCTGAGGAAGCTACTCTGAACCGGCGTCTTACTTCCATTGTCCACCTAGCTGATGCCATCTGTGTGATGATGGGCATAGGGATCGGTATTGATGGCTTGCTGTATCCCATATCGGAGGAAGCGATTAAACTCCTGGGTTTTAATGAAACTGAGGTAGAAAAGACTATATCAGAATTGGTAGATGTCTTGGTTGACCAGCAAAGCTTTTGATTATTCCTCCTAAGATAGGCTTTAATCCGCCCTCGGAACTATTCCATTCCATTTCATAAAGAATGCCAATGATAATATAATATTCTTCTGAATAGTACCCTAGCCCTATTATTTTCTATGGTACAAAGGGTTGTATTATTTGGGTTATTTCTGGGGAAAATCATGGGAAAAGTCACTTTATAGTTGATTTTATAGGTATCCTATATTATGATTACCCAATAAGAATTCGGTTAAAGGGGAAAATATTTGGGAAATATTGCTGTATTTGCGGGCGGCTTCGGGAGCGGCAAGAGCGAAATAGCGGTTAATTTTGCTCTAGAAGAAGCTAATAAGGCTACAGGGGTAGTAGTATTAGCAGATTTGGACATGGTGAATCCTTTTTTTGCCTCCAGAGAGGTAGGACAAGTACTAGCAAAGGCGGGGGTTAGGCTGTACGCTGCCGGCGGGGACCTAGCCTTTGCAGATGTGCCGACTATTCCTGCGGAAATTATTAATATTGTCAAGCAAGACGATTACTTATTTATCGACCTCGGCGGGGATGAGGTTGGTTCACTGGTCATGGGGTACTTAAGTAGCTTTATTAAAAAGGACGCTGAAATGGAAGTGTATTTGGTTTTAAACCCCTATCGGCCCTTTTCTGTTGATAAGGATGGGGTTTACCAAATTAAGAATATGATCGAACTTGCTGCCCGGATTAAAATAACCGGCATAATTAGCAACCCTAACCTTGTAGAAGAAACTAATCTAGAAACAATCATTAAGGGGCATAGGCTGGTAGAGGAATTCGCGGATTTCTTGCAGTTACCGGTAAAATTCCTCTGCGTTGAGGAAAGATTCTTTTATCAACTTCTTCCCCGTTATGGCAGTCTTCTTAAAAAACTAACGTTGCATTTGCGGCCTGCCTGGTTGCAGGATATTTAGGGGAGGAATGAAATATGGCCAGGGGTAGGGTTATATTTTTGGCTGACCGTTGCAAAGCTTGTGGTCTTTGTGTAGAGTTTTGCCCGAAAAATATAATGGTTTTCGATGGTGATACCATCAATGCTTTGGGTTTTCATCCGGTAAAATTAGATAAACCGGACGAATGTAACGGTTGCGGTATCTGCGGTCTGATGTGTCCGGATATCGTAATCGAGGTAGGAAGGGAGTGATGGTATGAAAAAGGTATTGATGAAAGGAAATGAGGCGCTGGCCGAAGGTGCATTAATTGCCGGCTGCCGGGGTTTTTTTGGTTATCCCATCACTCCCTCTAGTGAAATTGCCGAATACATGGCCCGGAAGTTGCCAAAGATTGGAGGGGCCTTTATCCAGGCGGAGAGCGAACTAGCAGCCATTAATATGGTTTATGGCGGGTCATCTACCGGTACCCGAGTTATGACCGCTTCATCAGGACCGGGCATCAGCCTGAAACAGGAAGGCATTTCGTTCATCGCCGAAGCGGAGTTACCTTGTTTAATAGTAAACGTTTCCCGGGGTGGTCCGGGACTCGGAGGCATACAACCATCCCAAGCGGATTATTTTCAGGCTACTCGCGGGGGTGGGCATGGGGATTATCGGGTAATTGTTTTGGCACCATCCAGTTCCCAGGAAATGATGGACCAAGCTATTTTGGCCTTTGAACTAGCTGATAAGTACCGGAATCCGGTGATGATGATGGCAGAGGGGACTTTGGGGAACCTTATGGAACCTGTCACGGTTCGGGAGCAGGTTACAGAATTTCCGGAAAAACCTTGGGCCACTACCGGGTGTGTGGGGAGAAAACCCAATATAGTAAACACCCTGCATCTAACCCAGGAAGAATTGGAAAAAAGGAACTGCCACCTCATGGAGAAATATAGAAGGATATGCCAGGATGAGAAAAGGGCGGAAACTTTTTTGTTAGATGATGCAGAAATAGTAGTAGTAGCCTTCGGGATTTTGGCTCGTATTATTAAAAAATCGGTTATGGAAGCTCGGAAGATGGGTGTGAAAGCGGGCTTGATCAGACCGATAACCCTTTGGCCTTTCCCCGATGAGCACATACAGGCAGCTACTAGTAAAGCTAAAGTTTTCTTATCGGTAGAAATCAGCCAAGGGCAGATGGTGGAAGATATTCGTCTAGCGGCCGGGGGAAAAACACCGGTCGAGTTTTATGGGCGCATAGGCTTCACTCCCAATCCGGAAGAGATTACCCGGCAATTACTCTTTATTGCGGAAAGGGAGGGATTGGCATGAAAACTGTATTCAAAAAACCCGAAAGTCTAACCGATGCCAAATTTCATTACTGTCCGGGATGCTCCCATGGCATAATTCATCGCTTAATCGCGGAGTGCTTGGATGAACTGAAAATAAGGGAGCAGACAATTGGTATTTGCCCGGTCGGCTGTGCAGTTTTAGCTTACGAGTACTTCAATTGCGATATGCTAGAGGCGGCGCATGGGAGGGCTCCGGCTATTGCCACCGCAATGAAGAGGCTTTTGCCAGATCGTTACCTGTTTACCTACCAGGGAGATGGGGATTTAGCTTCGATAGGCATGGCTGAAATAGTCCATGCTTCATTACGGGGAGAGAAAATCACCGTTATCTTTGTTAATAATACCCTTTATGGTATGACCGGGGGACAGATGGCGCCTACTACCTTGCTAGGGCAGGTTACTACTACCTCTCCATACGGACGAAGCAAGGATTGGGAAGGCTATCCCGCTAAAATGTGCGAACTGTTAGCGCAGAACGAGGGCTCTGCATATATATGCCGGACTGCGGTAAATGATCCGCCTAATGTAGTTAAAACAAAAAGGGCGATAAAAAAAGCCTTGCAAGCACAGGCCAATGGTCTGGGTTTTTCTATGGTTGAGGTTCTATCCACCTGCCCTACTAACTGGGGTTTAAGCCCGGTAGAGGCAATGAAATGGGTAGAGGAAAACATGATACCCTATTATCCTCTGGGAGAATTCAAGGTTAAGGAGGGAATTTAAGCTATGAATAGTGAGAAACAAATACTTTTTGCTGGTTTTGGCGGGCAGGGGGTATTATCAATGAGTCAGTTCTTGGCCTATGCGGCAATGGGTGCCGGGAAAAACGTTACCTGGGTACCCTCCTACGGGGCTGAAATGCGCGGTGGAACCGCTAATTGTCTGGTAACTATAGCCAGTGAAGAGATCAGTTCCCCCTTGACGGAGAATCCATCTATGGCAGTAGTGCTGAACAAACCATCCCTGGATCGTTTCGAGGGAAAGGTTCAACCAAACGGTATGCTTTTCATCAATTCCAGTATGATAGACCGGAAATGCCAGCGGGATGACCTTACCATTTTGGAAATTCCGATTAATCAACTTGCCGAGGAATTGGATAATCAGCGCGGGGCCAATATGATTCTACTGGGGGCTTATTTGGAAAAAACCCGGGTAGTAGAGATCGAGGATGCTTTAGAACATTTCGAACAAATATTTTTGGGGAAGGATGAAGAAATCATCCAAAAAAACCGAAAAGCGTTTTTGACCGGGGTAGAATACGCTCGTACGAATTGGTGATTGTTAGGGATAATCTTTTGCAACGGGGCATAAGATAGAAGAAAATGCCCCGGAAGTGATTAGATTGAGACATTTTGTTAAAAAAGTGGAAAAATATTTGATACGGGCTATAATACTAGCCGTATTGGTTGTTGTCGTTGCGCAAGGAGCCATGACCAAGGATTCCTGGCGTTTTTATTTAAGCTTGGGTGAAAGACTGGAAGGACAAACGATAGAATTTCCGGTAAACTATTCTTCGCAGGAAGTAAACACCGATAATAATAGGCGGATAGTAAATTCGCCCTATGCGAGCATAACCTTGCAAACAGAAAAAAACACTTCTTTACCCCATGCAATACTAATGGTGAATGGGGAAGAAAGAGCAAAATTTCTAAATGGGGAAATCGAGCTGCAGTTAAATGCCGGTGATGTGCTGGAGGTAGATACCAGTTATTATAATTTCCCTCTGGAATTTTCCATTAAAGATTGCTCTTCCAATCTAGCCTATCCTGAAAAAGGGAAAACATTCACCAGCAACCAAAGCACACTCCTAATAGGTAAAATTATGGTAAAATAGTTCTAAGAACCGCTGCGGTTAGTATTCTCGATGATACCATAGCGGGGGCGAATGAGGAAAAGGTGGGATGGCTGGTGGAAATCGGAAGCAAGATCGTATCTACCGCTGCTATTAGGATGGCCTTGTCTGCTTCTCGGCAGGAGGAAAGCCGCTTAAAAAAGGATTTGCTGGAAAATTGGGAAGTCAAGGCCGTAGCAGTAGATTACGGCGGAGAATTCATAAGCTCGGTAGGTAAGATTGTTGAACGCGCGGTAGTAGCAGCCAAAAGAGAGGGTGTTATTAAAGATACCCATGCTGATGAAGGGGCAGTGGCGGGTGCCGCTAGGGAGGCTATTGCCCAGATAATGCCTAAGGCTTTGGGGTTAAATGTCGGGGGTAAAATCGGCGTGGCGAGACATAAGGACCATGTTAGCGTGGCTATTTTCTTGGGAATCGGCTTGCTGCACCTGGATGAGGTAGCTATCGGTTTGGGACATAGAGCAGTGGCTTAAATCGCGGGGAAGGGTGTGGCTATGCAGCTAAGGGGCATAAGGGGTGCGACAACGGTTAAGGAGGATCAACCGGAAGATATATTGCGGGCAACGCGGGATTTGCTACAACAAATGCAGCAGGAGAATGCGTTTACTATCGACGAGGTGGCTAGCGTTCTGTTCACGGTGACTGCTGATATTAGGTCCGCTTTCCCAGCAGCGGCAGCCCGAGCCATCGGCTGGGATAAAGTACCGCTTTTGTGCTTTCAGGAAATAGAGGTACCGGATTCGTTGCCGCGATGTATAAGGGTACTGTTGCATGTCAACACTGAAAAAAGTCAGCAGGAAATAAAGCATATCTACCTTAGAGAAGCCCGATCACTGCGTCGAGATTTAAATCGGTAACAGCCTTTTATTCACCCATAACTTTAATAATTACCCGTTTTTTGCGTCTACCGTCAAACTCGGCATAGAATATATCTTGCCAGGGGCCGAGATCGAGCTTTCCGTCCGTTACGGGTACAATTACCTGGTGATGAAGGATAAGGCTCTTCAAATGCGCATCACCATTGTCCTCCCCGGTACGATGATGCAGGTAATCGGGACCGAATGGAGCCAGTGATTCCAGCATGATATCCATATCCTCTATTATTCCACTTTCATTGTCATTCACATAAACTCCGGCGGTTATATGCATAGCACTAACCAGTATCATGCCTTCCTTTATGCCGCTTTGCCGGCAGGCATTCCTCACTTCTTCGGTGATGCGGATATATTCCCGCCGCTTCTGGGTATTAAACCATAGGTATTCAGTGTGAAACTTCATTTATTTACCTCCTGTTTTTAATATAACAATAATAGCAATAGTTTAATCATCATTTAACTATTTTACCGAAATATACCGTTTCCCGGCTTCTTATAATCTAGACGGTACAAATCCTGGCGGCGCTGCTGAAGGAGAGGCAGTTCCTGCCGTACATCTTCCAGTTGGGAAAAATCCAACCGAACATAGAGGATTTCTTCATCTTCCCCGGCTTCTTTTAATATATTCCCCCAGGGGTCAACCGCTAAAGAGTGTCCCCAAACCTGATAGCCTGCGGATGGATTCCGGGCCGGGGAGGCGGCGATCAGGAACAGCTGGTTATCCACTGCCCGGCAGCGCATCAGCATTTCCCAGTGGGCCGGACCGGTAGCAGTGTTAAAAGCCGCCGGAATTACTATTAGCTCCGCTCCTTCCATAGCGGCGGCTCGGGCTAACTCCGGGAAACGGCAGTCATAGCATATCATTATAGCTATTTTACGGGATTTATAACGGATTATAGTTATATTTTTCCCCGCAGTCAGTGTAGCCGATTCCCTGAAGATGATCTGGCCGGGGATATCGATATCGAAAAGATGTACTTTGCGGTGCCGTCCGACCAATTCTCCCTTTTCATTGAAAATAAAGCAGCTATTATATAGTCTGCCGTTATTATCCCTTTCGATTATAGAACCGCCCACGATGCATACGCCATACTTACATGCCGCCGCCGCTAGAAAGTCCGTGCTGGGGCCGGGGAAAGGCTCGGCGTATTGGGGGAAAAGTTCTACCTGGTAGGGTGAGTTAAAAACCTCGGGCAGTATGATCATCTCTGCTCCCGCGGTCGCCCCTGCCGCAATCATTTCCCCGGCCTTTATTAAATTCTTATTCTTATCATTCGTTACCTGCATCTGGCAAATACAAAGGGATAAAGTATTGTACATAAGAATACCTCCATCGGCGATTGTGATCCGTGGCTCAAGATCACCACGTCGCTGCGTTCCTCGCAATGACGGGGTCGTGGTCGCAAACCTTAGAGCCGGTAGTTAGTTTGAGAGAAAGTTACCCGATATATAATGCTTGTCCAGAATTTGTATTAATGATAGCATGGGTGAATAAAGGGGTAAAGGAAAGCGTGTTTTAGGATTAGAGGAATATGCTTTAAGGGGGGATTATATGCAGCCAAAAGGTCCTTCGTTAGGGGAAAGGTTTAAGGAGTTCCTAGCTAATCTGGAAATCGATAACCGAGCATTTATTATCTCTAGTGTCAAAGGAATAACCAAAGCCTTCAATCAAAGATATTGGGGTATCAAATCGGATATAAAAAACACATACATTATAGGTTCCTATGGCCGTGGAACGGCCATAAAAGGGATAAAGAATATAAATCTACTTGCGGTTTTGCCCCGCGAGCTTTACGAAATATATGAAAACATTCAGGGCAACGGTCAAAACGTGTTGCTTTTAGAAATAAAGGAATTTTTGCAAGGGGTTTACGAAATGACTCATATAAACGAGGAGGGACATTTACTAGTGCCATTCCCTGACCTTACCTTTGAGTTCATTCCCACTTTTGCCACACCGAGAAAGAATTATATATATCCCGATATTAAAGAAGGCGGGAATTGGGTAGCTTTTAATCCGGTAAAAGAAATATCTGTTTTAGACGAAGCAAATTATAAATATAACGGCAAGGTTAAGCATTTAGCTAAAGTAATGCGGGCTTGGAAATCACACCACGATGTGCCTATATCCGGGATGTTGCTGGATACTTTGGTTCTAAACTTCATGGAAGAATGGGAAGATAATGATAAGTCCTTTGCTTTTTACGGTTTCATGATTCAGGATTACCTGGAATACTTAGCCGGTCGCAGAAAAGAGCAATTGCATTGGTATGCTAAAGGCAGCAACCGTGTACTACCTTCTACCGAAGACTTCGGGGAAAAGGCTAATTATACTTATATAACAGTAAGGAATGCCTTATCTTTTGAAAATGAGGGGAAATGGCGGGAAGCCAATAAGGTTTGGCGGGAAATCTTTGGCCCTAGTTTTCCTCTTTGATTCACCTTTTGGACCGCTAACTTGTTGCGCAATATAATTATGGAATATGCCATGAAAAATGAAGGTTTTTCTGGCATATTTTTTTGTTTGGTTTTATAAGGTAGGAATATAGCCGAAAAGGAAGGATGATAAATTTGAAAAGGAAGAAAAGAAAATTTAAACGCTTCAAGGCGTATAGGGCAAAAACAAATCCTGCATTTGAACAACAGAATGGTATAAGGCTAGCGGGCCAATACCAGGCGGGGTATATTCCTTCTCCTCTGAACCTATCCCACCTAAAAGGAAAAAGAATCTTCCCCGGGACTAGGCTCCTACGTTTACCCTCCTCCTACGATTTGCGTAAAGAAGGGCGGCTCACCCCGGTAAAGGATCAAGGACCTGCCGGCACTTGTTGGTCTTTTGCCACTTATGGCTCATTGGAGTCATGTCTATTGCCCGAACAGGAATATGATTTCTCGGAAAATAATATGGTAAATCTTCTGAGCAAGGATTGTCCCGCTGGTTATGACCGAAGCCTTTGGGATGGGGGGAATCAGTTCATGTCTACAGCTTATTTAACGCGCTGGGATGGGCCGGTGTTAGAAGAAGAAGACCCCTATAAACCTTTTGCAGAGGGGCATTGCATCAAATATCCTCCATTGAAGCACCTACAGAATGTAATATTTATTCCCGAACGCAAGGATGCAATGGATAACCAAAACCTAAAAGAGGCCATGAATCGATATGGTGCAGTATTTAGCGCCATGTATTATGACGAAGAATACTATAATCCGGGTAAATCAAGCTATTATTTTCCCGGTAATAGCTTTTCCAATCATGCCATCTGCCTGGTTGGTTGGGATGATGAATATAAAAGACAAAACTTTAACAAAGAGCCCCCGGGGGATGGGGCTTTTATAGCCAGAAATAGCTGGGGGGTTAGTTGGGGGGATAATGGGTACTTTTACATCTCCTATTACGATACCGCGATAGGTAGTGATAATGCTGTATATTACAGTGCCGCATCCCCGGCAGAATACAATGCCATATACCAGTACGACCTTTTGGGATGGATCGCTTCGGTCGGATTTCGCAATTCTACCGCCTGGTTCGCTAATACTTTCTCGGCCAGTGCGGAAGAACAGGAATTGTGGGCTGTTGGGTGGTATGTCGGGGGCCTCTCCGCTACTTACCGACTTTTGGTATATACCGATCCTGCCGCTGATAATCCGAGAAAGGGTAAAATGGTCAAGGATGTAAGCGGCACGATAGTCACCCCCGGATACTTTACCCGCGCTTTCAGTAAACCGGTGCATTTGCAAGCTGGCCAAGTGTTTTCAGTTGTGGTTAGATTAAACACCCCGGATTACAATTTTCCTATACCCTTGGAAATGCCGGTTGCCGGCTATAGCAGTAAAGCTATCGCCAATAGGGGAAAATGTTTCATGAGCAAAGGCGGAATTAATTGGGAGGATATTTTTGATTCCTGGGAAAACAGCAGTATTTGCCTGAAAGCCTATGCACTGAGCCGGGGTCCCGGGGTCGGGAAAATATAACGCGGTTGATGGGGTGAGTGGTGAGGGGTAGAGGCGCAGTTTCATCGTTGTTTGTGGTCACTCTGCATGGGGGTTAATATTATGAGAAAGGCAAAAAGGGGGGAGGCTCGATGCGCAGGTAATAACGAGAATATTTTCACACCCTCCTGATTCCAAAACATGTTAAAATGATAATAATAGTAGTTTTTTGTTTTCCATCCTAGTGTGGAGGCAGAAAATTAGGAACAGGGAGCGGACAGTAACAGTCATTATAAACGATTTTGGAAGTGGGGGGGGAGCGGTACTATTTAATATGGGACAAAAGTAGTGTTTTTATCTGCTAGAAGGATAATCCATCCTTT
>CAYRCG010000042.1:12232-15079 GCA_964422685.1 uncultured Syntrophomonas sp.
GAAGAGAACTGCATCAACTGCCATCAATGTATTGCGGTTTGCCCGGTTAAAGTATGTAGTGACGGAAGCGGAGAGGTAGTAAAATTCCATAACCATTTGTGTATTGGGTGCGGACGATGTATCGAGGCTTGCATCAAAAGCCACGGGGGTGTTATTGAAAAAAGCGCCCGTTTCCCCATTGATGATGCTACAGATTTTTTGAATGCCCTGGGGAAGGAAGAGGTAATAGCATTGGTAGCCCCTTCTGCCCAGGCTAATTTTAACCTCAAAAAACTAATAAGCGCCTTAAGAATTTTGGGGGTCAAGGCGGTATATGATGTTGCACTGGGTGCGGAAATTGCTATTTATTCTTATCATAAGGCTATCGAATCCGGAACGGCGAAGCTCCCTATGATAGCCCAACCCTGCCCCGCTGTTGCCAGATATATCGAATTGAATCACCCGGCTCTGATCCCACATTTAGCTCCGGTAGGCAGCCCGGTACATAACTTAGCCGTCTATATCAGAACATTGCATCCGCAAGCCAAGCTAGCCTTTATTTCCCCTTGCCTAGCTAAAAGAATGGAGTTCCACGAAAGTAAAAGTGTTGAATTTAATGTAATATTTCAATCGGTAGACCGCGTCTTGAAGCGAAGGGATATTAATATAGACTCACTGGAAGAAGGTGAGTTCGATAATTACGTTTCTGCAGGTATTGCTACCAATTTTTCCACCCCGGGGGGGCTGAAAGAATCCTATCTGTTCCACTTTCCCGAAACACCTCCTTATAGTATTTCCAAAATCGAAGGCAGCCTGGTTTATGAAAAATACCTTAAAGACCTGGAGAAGGATATTATACAGGGGAAGAAAGACCTTCCTTTGATCGTTGATGTCCTGTCCTGTGAAAAAGGTTGTAATATGGGAGCAGGGTGTGTGAATCTCCAACAGTCTATTACCCAGATTGAAAGAGCGGTTCAATATCGGAAGGAAATAAACGCCAGCAATTCTGAGGAAATAAGAAAGCTTAAGAAGTTCCTGGCAAACATTATAGAGGAGCTAGATTTTTCCTTCGGGCCCTATCATGATTTATCTGCTATCAGTGATATAGTCATACCTAACGAATTTCAATTGGAACAAATATATAAACGTATGTACAAGGAGGAAGAAAAAGATTTTCGCAACTGCTTAGCTTGTGGCTATAATTCTTGTTATCAAATGGCGATAGCCGTGTTTAACGGTATAAACAAGGCGGAAAATTGTCATCTTTATCAGGAAAAAGAATTATTGAGAGAACAGGAAATCCTTAATGGTATGCTGGAGGAATTGGCTACCCTTAACTTCAAGCTAGAAGACGAAATGGCGGAGAGGAAACAGCAAGAGCAGTTGCTGGTGCAGAACTCCAAATTAGCTGCTATGGGGGAAATGATAGGTATGATCGCCCACCAGTGGCGGCAACCCTTATCATCAATAAGCACCTTGGCCGGCAATCTCAAAGTATACCTAGATTTGGATATGTATGAAAAATCCCAGTTTATTTCTTTGCTCGATGAAATTAATCATCATTCCCAGTATTTATCTAGCACGATAAACGATTTTCGGCATTTTTTCAAACCGGACAACCCCAAGGATAAGGTGTATCTGGATATCGTTATAAAAAACACCTTGGGTATAATCGGAAAATCCCTTGATTATAAAAATGTGCAATTGAACATGGATACCTCCTTTACCCAGAGTATTTTGACTTATCCCAATGAGCTTATGCAGGTATTTTTAAATATCCTCAAAAACGCCTCTGATGCCTTTACTGATAAAAAGGTCGGTAACCCCAGGATAAACATAAATGGGTACGAAAAAGACGGCTACCAAGTGGTGGAAATCTCCGATAATGCCGGGGGTATTCCCGAAAACATACTGGAAAAGATATTTGACCCCTATTTTTCCACCAAGGGGCCCGGGATCGGAACCGGGCTAGGTTTATATATGTCAAAGACCATAATAGAGGAGCACTGTGAAGGGGAACTTAGTGTCCACAATACACAAGAGGGGGCTTGCTTTATCCTAAAGCTTACTCTCTGTTAGACGGAGGCATATAAATGACTGTAGATGTCAAGGAATTAAGGGAAAAAGCCCAGGATCTTAGGGTTCTTTATGTCGAGGATGATAAAGAATTGCGGGAAAATACCGCTCGTCTGCTGTCTACTTTTTTTGGTAATGTTGACACTGCTACTGATGGCGGAGAGGGATTGCAAAAATATAAAGAAAAGCAATATGACATAATTATTACTGATATTAATATGCCGGTAATGAATGGGGTCAAAATGGCCGCCCAGATCAAGGAAAGCAATGTAAAAGAAATAATAATCGTTATATCTGCCCACGACGAAGCTCGTTATCTTCTCGAACTCATCAATATAGGAGTGGATAATTTTATTTTAAAACCCTTGGATATCAATCAATTCCTAACTTCGATCGATAAGGCCGTGAATTTAGTATATTATTATAAGATGGAGGAGGGCTATAAAAGGCTCCTGGAGGAAACCGTGGAAAAAAGGACCCGGGAGTTATCGGAAGCCTTAAACATGGTACAGGAACTAAGCACGGAGGTTGTTTTTCGCCTCACCGCGGCCGCGGAACTGAGAGATTCCGATACCGGCTTGCATAACAGAAGATTAGGCTTATATGTCGAAAAGCTAGCGCAGGCCCTGGGAATGCCTGCAGACTTTGTCGAGTCCATCGCTTTCGCGGCCCCATTACATGATATAGGTAAAATTGGGATTTGGGATAGCATACTATTAAAACCGGATGCATTAAACGCGGAAGAATATGAAATAATGAAAACCCATACAACCACCGGTGCGGGCATCCTAG
>CAYRCG010000043.1:0-3428 GCA_964422685.1 uncultured Syntrophomonas sp.
GAGGTTTCGTCCTCTCGTATTTTGCCTTTGCCATCCTTTCTCTCACCTTTCTTTTTAATATTTGTTTTATTTCAGTGCTTAGCACCTAGTTGCCATTTCCCGTCTTTCCGTCTTCCGTTATAAGCCATACCTGCGGGCTATTATATCCCGGCTTTTGGACTCGGGAACTTCAGCATAATTCTTTATCTTCATGGAAAAACTCGCTCGGCCCTGGGTTAATGATCTTAGGCTAGTCGCATAGCCAAAGGTCTCCGCCAAAGGCACCAAACCTTTTACTACTTTGGAATCGCGGTTTTCCTCCAGAGTCATTATCCGCCCCCGGCGGGCATTCAGATCAGAAATTACCTCCCCTAGGTATTCCTCGGGGCAGATTATTTCCAAATCCATTATCGGCTCCAGAAAAGCTGATTGGCTATTTTCCAAAGCCTCTCTTAATGCCATACTGGCGGCAATCTTAAAGGCTAGTTCATCGGAATCAACCTCGTGATAGGAACCACCCTTTAGAACTACTTCCACGTCATCCACCGGGTATCCGGCTAATATGCCCACCTGCAAAGCCTCTCGCACTCCTACTTCTACCGCGCTTACAAATTCCCGGGGTATAGTTTCGGCGCCAGACTTATTCGCAAATTTTTTACCTTCACCCTCAGCCAAGGGGGCAATCTCCAACAATACATGGGCATATTGCCCGCGGCCACCAGCTTGTCTATCTAGCTTCACTTCCGCCGGCGCCTCTTTTTTAACTGTCTCCTTATAGGCTACTTGAGGTTTACCGATATTGGCATTAACCTTAAATTCCCTGAGCAGGCGGTCAATGATAATTTCCAGATGTAATTCCCCCATGCCAGATATTATCGTCTGGCCACTTTCCTTATCCTGCCGGGTCTGGAAAGTAGGGTCTTCTTCCGCCAATCGCCGTAAACTATCCTCAATTCTCTCCTGATCAGCTCTCGTTTTCGCCTCGATGGCCACATCGATAACCGGCGGCGGGAAATCAATCGATTCTAATAGGAGCAGCCGATTTTCGCCGCAAAGGGTGTCGCCGGTTGCCGTGTTTTTCAGGCCTACTCCCGCTATGATATCTCCGGCACAAGCTTCCTCTATTTCCTCCCGATGGTTGGCATGCATTCTTAACAACCTAGTAAAGCGTTCTTTTTTGTCCTGGCGACTGTTGCAGATTATGCTCCCCGCTTTCAAACGACCGGAATAGATGCGAAAATAAGTCAGTTTCCCCACATAGGGATCATTAGTCAGCTTGAAGGCCAGGGCGCAAAGGGGAGCGTTGATTTCGGGCTTTATATCTATTTTGCCCCCGCTGGCTATATCTATCGCCTCGATTGCCGGTATATCAAGGGGGGATGGTAAATAGTTTACTACTGCATCTAATAGCATCTGTACCCCTTTATTTTTAAAGGAGGAGCCGCAAAGAACCGGTACTATTTTGTTAGCAATACAGCTTCTTCTCAAAGAACCCCTGATTTCCTCCGGGGAAATCTCCTGAGCATCCAGGTATTTTACTAGTATGTCGTCATCATATTCCGCTAGCCTCTCCAAAAGGACAGCTCGGTACTCCTGGGCTCTGGCCCGTTCATCAGGATCGAGTTCCCTTTCCCGGTACTGTTCGCCGCTTTCACCCTCGTAGATATAGGCTTTGAGTTCGATCAAATCTATAAGACCTAAGAAGGCTTCCTCGGCACCGATGGGCAATTGTATTGCTACGGCATCGCTGCCTAGGTTCTTTCTTATCATTTCGATTGCCCGGTAAAAATCAGCCCCTACCCGGTCCATCTTATTGATATAGGCGATACGGGGAACCCGGTATCGGGCAGCTTGTCTCCAAACAGTTTCAGACTGCGGTTGCACCCCAGCAACTGCGCAGAATATAGCTATGGAACCATCCAGCACTCTCAGGGAGCGTTCAACCTCTACCGTGAAGTCCACATGGCCGGGCGTGTCGATGATGTTGACATAGTATCCCTTCCATGAGCAAGCGGTCGCAGCTGAGGTTATGGTTATACCTCTTTCTTGCTCCTGGCTCATCCAATCCATAGTCGCGGTGCCTTTGTCTACCTCGCCCATCCTATGGACCCGTCCGGAATAAAACAAGATCCTTTCGGTGGTGGTTGTTTTTCCGGCATCGATATGAGCCATAATACCTATGTTTCTAATAGCAGTCAAATCATATTCGGGCATCGAATTCCTCTTTTCGATTTACCAGCGGTAATGGGCAAAAGCCTTGTTGGCTTCTGCCATCTTATGGGTATCTTCTCTTTTCTTTACGGCAGCGCCGGAATGATTAGCAGCATCCATTATTTCGCCAGCTAGGCGCTCAGCCATAGTCTTTTCCCCTCTTTTACGGGCGTAGCTAACCAGCCATCTTATGGCTAGGGTTTGTCTTCTTTCTGCACGGACCTCCACCGGAACTTGATAATTAGCCCCTCCGACCCGTCTAGCTTTAACCTCCACTATCGGGGTTATGTTTTTCATTGCTTCTTCAAATACTTCCAAAGCCTCGCGGCGAGTCTTATTCTCCACCATATTAAAGGCTGTATAGCATATTTTTTCCGCTAAGCTTTTCTTTCCGTCCCACATGAGCTGGTTAACCAGCTTGGTAAATATCTTACTGTTATATATAGGGTCCGGTAAGACATCTCGTTTGGGGGCTGGTCCTTTTCTCGACATTTTGCGCCTCCCTCCTATTTCTTTTTCGGTCTTTTGGTACCATACTTGGATCTTCCTTGATTACGTTGCTGAACCCCGGAAGCATCCAGAGTCCCTCTTATGATGTGGTATCTAACGCCTGGCAAATCCTTAACCCGGCCTCCCCGGATAAGAACCACCGAGTGTTCCTGTAAATTATGACCAATTCCTGGGATATAGGCAGTTACCTCTATACCATTAGTTAAACGTACCCGAGCTATTTTGCGCAAGGCTGAATTAGGTTTCTTAGGAGTGGTAGTATATACTCGGGTACAAACCCCCCTTTTTTGAGGACAGCTCTTCAAAGCGGGCGCGGCTGACTTTTGTTCGCCCTTTTCCCGCCCTTTTCTTACCAGTTGGTTTATGGTCGGCATTCCTGCACCTCCCTTCTACTTGACTAACCCCCGATGGGGTCCTTTAGTAAAGCTACTGTTGCCGAACCTACATCTATGCGGCAATGCTTGCCAATCTTCTCCATGCTTTCGGCCATTTCGAATTCTACCTCTCTAGCCTGGCACAGCTTCTTAATAGCCTCCACAATATGGGGTTCGGCATCTGCAGCAATAAAAACTTTCCTGGCTTCATTCCGGCTTATGGCCTTTTTAACTTGTTTGCTTCCAATCACCCTGGGATAATCCTTGATCTCTTCCAGCGGCAATTCTGACCCTCCTTTTAAGAAAACAGGCTTTATCGGTCTAAGCCGGCTGATTTTGTCACGCACTTAGATA
>CAYRCG010000043.1:3528-14983 GCA_964422685.1 uncultured Syntrophomonas sp.
GAAAGGAAAGAATCCGTGTTCAACGAAGCTTTGGTTATTCCTAAAAGCATCGGTGAACAGGTGGCCGGTAATCCTCCCGCTTCAATTTCACGAGTATTCTCGTCCTCGAAGTTAGATATATCCACAAAGGCACCCGGTAATAGCGATGTGTCTCCCGGATCCTCGATCTTGACTTTTTTAAGCATCTGGCGAATCATTATTTCTATATGCTTATCGCTGATATCTACCCCCTGGGAGCGATAGACCTTTTGGACCTCTTGCAAAAGATATCTTTGCACTTCTTGCAAACCCTTGGTTTTTAAAATGTCATGCGGGTTTAACGGGCCCTCGGTCAAGGCATCGCCTATTTCGACCTCGGCGCCTTCTTCCACCTTCAGGCGGGAGCCATAGTGAACCAGGTAAGAACCCAGTACTTCCCCATCTTCCCCTAGAACTTCCACCTCACGGCGTCCCTTGTTTTCGCCAAATCTGACTTTACCGTTTACCTCTACGACTACCGCTTGCCCTTTAGGCTTGCGCACCTCGAAAAGCTCCTCAACCCTAGGCAAACCGCGAGTTATATCATCCCCGGCTACCCCTCCGGTATGGAAAGTGCGCATGGTGAGCTGTGTCCCTGGCTCCCCGATGGATTGTGCAGCTAGTATCCCCACGGCTTCACCGATTTCCACATCGTAACCAGTAGCTAAATTGCGCCCATAGCATTTTTTACACACCCCATGCCGGGTCTTGCAGGTCAATACGCTTCTTATTTTAACCTTATCGATACCCGCCCGTTCAATTTCATAACCTATATCATCATCTATCATTTGGTTTTCTTCCAGCAATACTTCTCCGGTACCCGGGTGGATAATAGTATCAACCGAAACCCGCCCTACAATTCTTTGGTGCAAGGGTTCGATCAATTGGGAACCTTCCATAATCTTTCCCACCCAAATCCCCTCTGCCGATTCACAATCATTCTCGCGCACTATTACATCCTGCGATACGTCTACTAGCCGGCGAGTGAGATAACCTGAGTCGGCTGTCCGCAAAGCGGTATCAGCCAGGCCCTTCCGGGCGCCGTGGGTGGAAATAAAATACTCTAAAACGGTTAAACCTTCCCGAAAATTAGCCTTAATAGGCAGGTCGATGATCTTGCCGGAGGGATCTGCCATTAGCCCTCTCATTCCGGCTAATTGGCGGATTTGTTGGAAATTACCCCGCGCACCGGAAGTAGCCATCATATATACCGGATTATCTTCCGATAAGGAATTTTTCAAAACCTCGGTTACATCATCAGTAGCCTGATTCCAAATCTCCACTACCTGGGCGTGTCTTTCTTCGTCGGTGATTAGGCCTACTTCATAGTCCTGCTCAATAGAGTCTACCTCTAGGTCAGCTTCCTTTATAATCTCATACTTAGCCGGTGGGGTTTCGAAATCGGTTACACCAACGGTAATACCCGCCCGGGTACTATACTCGTAGCCCAATCTTTTGAGATCATCCAGCATATCTGCCGTACGGGCATTGCCCTCCAAACGATAACATTCATAAACTATATTGCCTAGTTTTTTCTTGTCTATTGTCTCGTTGTAGAATCCCAAACTAGCTGGGATTATATCGTTGAAAATGATCCTCCCCACGGTAGTATCTATTATTTCCTCCCGGAAAGTCTGGGTATCATGGCTTTTTAGTATTTCCCGCCCCGTCTTTTGCGGCACACGCATCTTTACCTTAATTTTCTCGTGTAGATCTATCCGCCCCAGCTCAAATGCCATCCTGGCCTCATCCGGACCGCTATAGGCCCGAGGATTCTCTTTGCTAAGGGCTTCAGCACTAGTAAAGGTAAGGTAATAAAGACCGATAACCATATCCTGAGTGGGGGTTACCACCGGTTTGCCGTCTTTGGGGTTCAAGATATTATTGCTGGCCAACATCAGCAAGCGGGCTTCCGTCTGGGCTTCCGCCGACAGAGGAACATGCACCGCCATCTGATCCCCGTCAAAATCCGCATTATAGGCGGTGCAGACTAAGGGGTGCAGTTGCAGGGCACGGCCTTCAACCAGCACCGGTTCAAAAGCCTGTATGCCCAAGCGATGCAAAGTAGGAGCGCGGTTTAGCAGAACCGGGTGTTCTTTAATAACATCGTCCAGTATATCCCATACCTCTTCCCGGCCCCTCTCAACCATTTTCTTAGCGCTTTTGATATTAGAAGCGATAGTCTTGTCCACCAACTTCTTCATCACAAAAGGCTTAAATAGTTCCAAAGCCATTTCTTTAGGCAGTCCGCATTGATGCATATTAAGGTTAGGGCCTACTACTATTACCGATCTTCCCGAGTAATCCACCCGTTTTCCCAAGAGATTCTGGCGGAAACGCCCTTGTTTCCCTTTGAGCATATCGCTTAAGGATTTCAGCGGACGGTTGCCCGGCCCCGTGACCGGTCTTCCCCTGCGGCCATTATCGACCAAAGCATCAACCGCTTCCTGCAACATCCTTTTCTCGTTGCGAACGATAATATCCGGCGCCCCTAGGTCTAGCAGCCTTTTTAGCCGATTATTGCGGTTTATCACCCGCCGGTACAAATCATTTAAGTCGGAAGTGGCAAAACGGCCGCCGTCTAATTGCACCATCGGCCTGAGATCCGGGGGTATGACCGGAAGGACATCCAAAATCATCCATATCGGGTGATTGCCGGACAAACGGAAAGATTCTACTACCTCCAATCGTTTTATGGCCCGGCTTTTTCTCTGTCCGGTAGTGGAGGATATTTCCTCTTTCAAATCTGTGGACATACCACCTAACTCCACTTCATAAAGCAAGGATCTTACTGCCTCCGCACCTATCCCCGCCCGGAAGGAGTCTCCATATCTTTCCCGGTTCTCCCGGTATTCCCGCTCATTTAACAATTGTTTTTTTAGCAGGGGAGTATCTCCGGGGTCTAGAACTATATAGCTTACAAAATAAATAACTTTTTCTAAAACCTTGGGGGACATATCCAGCAATAGGCCCATGCGGCTAGGGATCCCTTTGAGGTACCAAATGTGGCAAACAGGTGCTGCCAGCTCGATATGCCCCATCCGCTCCCTTCTAACTTTGGAAGTAGTCACTTCGACACCGCAACGATCACATACTATGCCTTTATGGCGCACCCGTTTGTATTTGCCGCAATGACATTCCCAGTCCTTTACCGGGCCGAAAATTTTTTCACAAAACAGACCTTCCTTTTCGGGTCTTAGGGTTCGATAATTTATTGTTTCCGGTTTCTTGATTTCTCCACTACTCCAGGACCTGATTTGTTCCGGGGAAGCTAGAGCTATTCTGATACGATCAAAGTTTTCTGACAAATCCTTCTCTCCTTCCAGAAGATAATCATATCATACTAAACATCAAACGCGTTTACCTGGACCGGGCGCAAGCATGCACTAGCTTGCTTGCCTTCTCCTCCCAGTTTTTATCACTGCTGTCCCCCTTACGCTATGTCGGGTTTGAGCGAATCCTTTTTCTTTTCCGTCTTTTCGGAGGGAATATCCAGCATTCGAGCAATAGGGTTATCCGGTAAATCCAGCCCTAACTCCCGGGCTTTTTCCCTTTCATTGCCTTCATTTTCGCTATCCTTAATAAATATTTCATGATCGTCTCCGGCTAAAATCCTGACATCAAGGGCTAGGCTTTGCAGTTCTTTTATCAAAACTTTAAAGCCCTCCGGCACTCCCGGCTCGGGTATGTTTTCCCCCTTGACAATAGATTCATAGGTCTTTAAGCGCCCCGCAACATCATCTGATTTGACGGTCAGTATTTCTTGCAGGGTGTAAGCCGAACCATACGCCTCCAAAGCCCAAACTTCCATTTCTCCGAATCTCTGTCCGCCAAATTGAGCCTTTCCTCCCAAGGGTTGCTGGGTTACTAAGGAATAGGGCCCGATAGAGCGGGCATGAATCTTGTCGTCCACTAGATGGGCTAGTTTCAACATATATACATAACCGACCGTTATTTCGTGTTCGAACTTTTCTCCGGTTCTTCCATCATAGAGCACAGTTTTTCCATTTTCCTGCAGGGTTGCCTCCCGTAGTTTAGCGAAAATATCTTCCTCATTGGCCCCATCAAATACCGGGGTAGCTATCTTTAGGTTCAGGGCTTTAGCCGCCCAACCCATATGGCACTCCAAGATTTGTCCGATATTCATGCGCGAAGGTACCCCCAAAGGATTAAGCACTATCTCTACCGGGGTTCCGTCTTCCAAGAAGGGCATATCTTCTTCAGGAAGTATGCGCGATATTACTCCTTTGTTACCGTGGCGACCCGCCATTTTATCCCCCTCAGAAATCTTCCTCTTTTGGGCAATATAGACCCTCACTAGCTGGTTAACCCCTGGAGGGAGTTCATCCCCCTTCTCCCGGGCAAAGCGCTTAACAGCCACTACTTTACCGGCCTCCCCATGAGGCACGCGCAGTGACGAATCACGCACCTCCCGCGCCTTTTCCCCGAAAATGGCCCGTAACAATCTTTCCTCAGGGGTTAGCTCGGTTTCACCCTTAGGGGTTACCTTTCCTACCAGGATATCATCCGGCCTTACCTCGGCACCTACTCGGATTACACCCTGGTCATCCAAGTTCTTCAGCATATCCTCAGATACATTAGGTATATCCCGGGTAATCTCTTCTGAGCCTAATTTGGTATCCCGAGCCTCGCATTCATATTCTTCGATATGAATAGAAGTGAATACATCATCCTTGACCAGTTTCTCTGAAATCAGGATAGCATCCTCGTAGTTATAACCCTCCCAAGGCATAAAAGCTACCATGATATTGCGCCCCAAAGCCAACTCACCCAGCTCGGTACTAGGGCCGTCAGCTATAACCTCATTTGCCTCCACCCTGTCGCCTACTTTCACTATAGGCCTCTGGTTATAACAGGTGCCCTGATTGGAACGCATGAATTTTAGGAGCTCGTAATTATCTAAAGTTCCATCGACGTTCATTATGGTAATACGACTGGCGCTAGCCTTCTTTACCGTTCCGGGCCTTTTAGCTATTACCACCGCCCCAGAATCCCGGGCCGCCTTATGTTCCAAGCCGGTACCCACAATAGGGGCCTCAGCCCTAACCAAAGGCACCGCCTGTCTTTGCATATTAGCTCCCATTAATGCCCGGTTGGCATCATCATTTTCCAAAAAAGGTATTAAAGCTGTAGCCACACTGAATACCTGTTTGGGGGAAACATCCATGTAATCAACTCTATTTTTGGGTATCTCTAGGATTTCTTCAAAGTAGCGGGCTTCAACCCTTTCCTCGATGAAATAGCCCTCCTCATCCAGGGGGGCGTTGGCCTGGGCTACATAGTATTCGTCTTCCTCATCGGCAGAAAGATACACAATCTCATTCAGAACCCGCCCCTTTTCTTTATCAACTTTGCGGTAAGGGGTTTCGATGAAACCGAAATCGTTAACCTGACCGAAAGTAGCTAGGGAACCGATCAATCCTATGTTCGGTCCCTCCGGGGTCTCTATAGGACAAATCCGCCCGTAGTGAGAATGGTGCACATCGCGCACCTGGAATCCCGCCCTTTCCCGGGTCAAACCACCCGGGCCTAAAGCGCTAAGGCGGCGCTTGTTGGTCAGTTCCGCCAAGGGATTAGTCTGATCCATAAATTGTGATAGCTGGGAACTGCCGAAGAACTCCTTGACCGCCGCTGTAATCGGCCGAATATTGATCAGGACCTGGGGGGTAAGGTTCTCCATATCGTGAATACTCATCCTTTCCCTTACTACCCGTTCCATCCTTACTAACCCGGTTCTAAACTGGTTTTGCAACAGTTCCCCAATAGAGCGCAATCTCCGATTACCAAGATGATCAATAACATCGGTCTTGCCCTCGCCTTTTACTAGTTTCAAAATGTAACCGATAGTAGCCGTAATATCCTCTAAGGTAAGGCATCTATTTTCGGGAGGAACGCTGAGACCCAACTTTTTATTAACCTTATATCGTCCTACTGCAGCCATATCATAACGGCGGGGTTCAAAAAACAGATTCTTTATCAGTTGCTCGGCGGCATCCTCTGTGGCCAGTTCTCCCGGGCGTAATCTCCGGTAGAACTCTATTAAGGCCTCTTTTTTATTGGTGCTGGTATCCTTCTCTAAGGTGCGCAGCATTGTTTCATCTTCTTCACCGTATAGGTTAAGAATATCTTCATTGCTTTCATAACCGAGAGCCCTTAATAAAACAGTTATCGGTATCTTGCGGGTCTTGTCTATCCTAGTGTATAGCAATCCCGCGCTATCCATCTCCAATTCAAACCAAGCTCCCCGGTTGGGGATGACGGTAGCCCCGAATAGGGAACGCCCTGCCACATCCAAACGTTCGTTGAAGTACACCCCAGGGGATTTGACTAACTGGCTTACTACTACCCTTTCCGCCCCATTGATAATGAATGTCCCTTTTTCGGTCATCAGGGGCAAGTCCCCCATATAAACCTCAGATTCCTTAATCTCGCCGTTTTCTTTGTCTGTTAGCCTTACCTTAAGTTTCAAAGGGGCCTGATAACTAACATCCCTTTCTTTGCATTCGTTGATAGAGTATTTGGGTTCCCCCATACTGTAATCCAAAAAGCCCAACTCTAAGTTTCCGGTAAAATCAGAAATAGGGAATACCTCGCGCAAGGCGTCTCTCAGTCCATGCTTTAGAAACCACTCATAGGAGTTTTTTTGAATCTGGATAAGGTCGGGAAGTTCGACAGGTTCCTTGATACGCGAATAACTAAGTCTACTAACATTTCCATACTGTTCTAGATGAGCCATTAAACATTCACCCCTTCATATTTTTCCCCAAAGAAGTGAAAAGCAAGGCCTAAGTTAAAACCCTGCTTTAAATCCGAATAAACAAATACCATCTATTCAATAAAATATCACCCTATACTTCAATGGCAATTATTAATATTATCACAAATATAATCTAGGGTCAATAATTTTTTTAAAACTACCAATCATCGTCTTCATCCTGAACTTCTCGACCTGCATTCTCCGGGGAATACCTGTCAGCGATGAGCTTATCAACTTGTTTTAATCTTCGCAGCAGCCAAATTATAATTATCAAAAAGCCCACCCCAAAAAGGGTTACTCCTAGTATAAGACCATCCAAAACAATCGCCGTTAGAAGCTTCTGTCCGTCTTCCATAGTACTTAGCTGTCCTAATTTCCAGGTGACAGACATTTCTTCAATCTCTCCTGAGCTTTCCCCAATATAGCCTGGCACCCTAATTATTAGTTCTCCCGCCCCTAAATCTTCCACCTGGTGGAAAAACCCACTTGGTTTGTCCTTTTCCCAGAACAAGGATATTTTCTTGAATATTAAGTGATTTTTCACTTCTGATGCAATGGGTAGGCTCTGGGATGAAGCCTGGTAGGCCTGCCAATTGTCCAACTTGCGCTTTAATTCGTATTTTCCTTCCCCCCCGGATAGTGTCCATTCCCGGTTATTAAACCCCAGTGCCCTATCCACAGTAAGGCTTTCATGTACCGAACCATCGTCGCGTAGTTCTATTTGCCATAACACTTCTGCCGAAACCGACACCGGCCACAAGGTTAGTCCGAAAAATATCAATAAAACCCCTGGGAGAAACTTCTTCATCATCTATCATCCCCCTTTTTTAGCTGGATTAAACTTGGACTGAGATTATATTAACACAAACATAAACGCTGCAGGGTCAATCCCCGTGCGTTTCCCCTCGTAGTTATGTTGTCCGTGAGCCCATTTTTCTTTCGTCCACAAAATGCCACGGGGATATATCCTTAACGACCGCGGTGAAAACGATGCAAAACAGCATAGCTATTGGCTATGCTGTCTTTTTGTCTTAATTCTTTTTATGTCGCCTGGACTATGCAAAGCAAGGGCTTTATCAGAATGCTATTTTACTTCTACGCTGCCGCCTGCTTCTTCGATTTTAGCTTTGATTTCATTGGCTTCATCCTTGGTGATCTTTTCTTTTACGGGATTGGGACATTCGTCAACCAGGGCTTTGGCCTCCTTAAGCCCTAGACCGGTGATTTCCCTGACAACCTTAATAACATTGATCTTCTTCTCTCCAGATGAAGTAAGAATAACATCGAATTCGTATTGTTCTTCGACCTCTTCCGCAGCAGCACCGGCGGCGGGAGCAGCAGCGACAGCCATAGGAGCGGCTGCGCTGACACCAAATTCCTCTTCCAGGGCCTTCACCAGTTCGGATAATTCCAAAACAGTCAGTTGCTTAACAATATCGATAACTTCCTGCACTTTACTCATTAATATTACCTCCCATAATTTAGTTGTTATTTGTTTTCATCCCAGAGCATAACGGAGATTATCAACCTGCCTTTTGCTCCCGGATCTGCTCCAGCGCCCTAGCTAGTCCAGTGATATTGGCGTCGAGTACATATACCAAGCTAGCGATCGGGGCCTGCATGGTACCCAAGACCTGAGCTACCAACACATCACGCGGCGGTAGTTCGGACAGGGCCTTTACCCTTTCGGGCATGATCATCTGTCCTTCAAGGATGGCAACTTTGACTTCCAGCTTTTTATATTGTTTGGCAAATTCATAAATAGCCTTGGTCGGGTTCACCGGATCCTCCTGGCTAAAAAGCACCGCGTTAGGACCGGAAATATGCGGTATAATCTCTGGATTTCCCGTGTTTTGCAGGGCAAACTCAGTCATGGTGTTTTTCAGCACTTTGAATTCTACCCCCGGCATCCGCAACCTATTCCGCAAATCGGTAACCTCATCTACCTTAATCCCCCGGTAATCCGTAAAGATAACCAACATGGATTCCCGCAGCTTTTCCTCGATTTCTTTTACTATCTTTTGCTTTTCTTCCATTTTGGGCATACATCTTCACCCCCTCTTCAGTTAAATTCAAGCCATTAAAAAACCTCTGCATTCACCTGCAGAGGTCAATATACTGTAATAAAATACAGCTTTATTTCAATCCCTCGGCAGGTTATTAAGGCTTTCGCCACCGGCTGTCTACGGTAATTCTATTGGCAATTTTATGCTATTTGTTGGCCGCCATTAATACTAGCGGATTGATTTTTACCCCAGGGCTCATAGTGGAGCATACGGTAACTGAACGCATATACTGCCCTTTGGCAGCGGCCGGCCGCGCTTTAAGCAGGGCGTCAGCGAAGGCATTCAGGTTTTCCTGAAGTTTATCTACCTCGAAGGATATCCTCCCGATAGGCGCATGAACAATGGCGCTTTTATCTACCCTATATTCTATCCTGCCCGCCTTCAGTTCCTTAATGGTACGCTCAATATCAAAAGTTACTGTTCCGGCTTTTGGATTAGGCATCAATCCACGGGGACCCAAAATCTTCCCCATTTTTCCTACTACAGACATCATATCCGGTGTGGCTACCGCCACATCGAAATCGAACCAACCACCCTGTATTTTTTCTACCATGTCTTCGCCTCCGACATAGTCGGCCCCGGCTAATTCAGCTTCTTTTATTTTTTCTCCCTTGGCAAATACCAATACTTTGCGAGTTTTTCCGGTTCCGTTAGGAAGGCTAACAGTCCCCCTAACCTGTTGATCGGCATGTCGCGGGTCTATACCTAACCTGATGTGCACCTCTACGGTTTCATCAAATTTAGCTTTGGCTATTTCTTTAACCAATTCTAATGCCTCTTTCGGCTCGTAAAGGGTCAGGCGTTCGAATTTTTTACTCGCTTCCTGATAATTTTTTCCTTTTTTCAATTCTTTCGTCCTCCTCGTGGTAATTCGGCTTAGGCCTCCCACTATAATCTGAACAATCGCTGATGGTGAAAATGGTATGAAAAGGTGGAAAACAGCCCTATATTCGATAAAAATACATTAGTCGACTATTTCCAATCCCATACTGCGCGCAGTCCCTTCTATCATTTTTACCGCCGCAGCAATGTCGCTGGCATTAAGGTCTTCTTTCTTGGTTTCTGCTATTTCTTGTACCTTAGCGCGGGTAACTTTACCCACCTTTTTCTGGTTTGGCTCGCCTGACCCTTTATCTATACTAGCGGCTTTTTTTAATAAATCCGAAGCCGGGGGTGATTTAACCACAAAAGTAAATGAACGGTCTTCGAATACCGTAATTTCCACCGGTACAATATAGCCCACTTGATTAGCTGTCCGGGCATTATACTCTTTGCAGAATCCCATTATGTTAACCGCGTATTGGCCCAGGGCGGGCCCTACGGGTGGTGCAGGCGTAGCCTTACCCGCGGCAATCTGCAATGATACTTTACCCAAGACTTTTCTTGCCATTTCCCTCCACCTCCTTCTTTACTAAATGATTATATCTAACTTTGGGCACTATAAAATGCCCTAGAGTTACCTTGAGTCTTGAGCGACGATCTCTGATGCATATAGCATCCCGTTATATCTTTTCAATTTGCTCATAATCTAATTCTACCGGGGTTTCCCGGCCAAACATAGAGATGTTAACCCTTATTTTGCCCTTATCCGGGAGCAGTTCCCGTACTACCCCCTCAAAATTGGCAAAAGGACCGGTCTTAACCCGGATGCTTTCGCCGATATTGATATCGATAATCAGAGTCTTTTTCTCCAATAGACCCATCTGACGACGAATCTTGTCTATCTCCTCCTGTTGTAGAGGAATGGGCTTGCTACCGCTACCTACAAAGCCGGTTACCCCAGGGGTATGGCGCACCACATACCAGGAATCATCATCCATGATCATGTTTACGATAACATAGCCCGGAAATATCCTTTTAGTGGTAACCTTGCGTTTGCCATTTTTGTATTCCACTTCCTGCTCTTCGGGTATGATTACTTCAAATATCTTGTCCTGCATATTCATGGATTCGACCCTCTTGGAAAGGTCAACCCTGATTTTATTCTCATACCCCGAATAGGTATGTACTACATACCAATCACCCTGATGCTGGGCCTCTTCAGCCGGTTCTGAGCCCTGTTCTCCCTCGAGATTTTCTGTGATAGCTGCTTGCTGGTCGCTAATTAGAACCACCTCCTGTCTAGGCAAAGGTTTTGAATAGCTTTGCCAATAAAAACGAGAGTCCTGAATCAAATAACCAGATTATAATGGCTACCAGAGTTACGGCAACCAGTACCACTCCAGTATAAGCTATCATTTGCTGTCTGTTAGGCCAATGTACTTTTTTTAATTCGCTGTAAACATTCACAACGTATTGTTTTGCATTAACCCAGCGTAATTTTAAGGCCGATTCCTTAACTGCCGGAACATTGTTTTTAACCATTATCTCACACCCTCCAGATTACTTGATTTCCTTGTGGAGTGTATGCGCATTGCAAAAACGGCAATATTTCTTTTTCTCAATTTTCTCACCCTGCTTTTTCTTATCCCTGGTAGTCATATAATTCCTTTGTTTACATTCGCTGCATGCCAGCGTTATCCCAACTCTCACTGCAAATGACACCTCCATCTTCTGCACAAAAATCCTATAATAATCTATCACAAGGCTATTC
>CAYRCG010000044.1:0-11399 GCA_964422685.1 uncultured Syntrophomonas sp.
GAAACCCTAATAACTCAGGTGTCTAGTATTATAGCCTAGACGCCTTTGGTATAAAGTTGACTCTACTGCAAAAACCCCTTTTTGTTGCATATAGGATTGCATAAATATTATCTTTTGCGGCGGAATCATGGTTTAATTAAAGGAGGTGAATATATGGCAACAAGGATTAGGCTAAAAAGAATGGGGGCCAAGAAAAACCCCTTCTATCGTTTAGTTGTTGCGGATTCCAGGCAACCTAGGGACGGTAGATTTATCGAAGAACTGGGATATTACAATCCATCCACAACCCCAGCCACTATAAAGATCGATGAAGAAAAAGCGCTGAAATGGTTGGCGGACGGAGCTAAACCTTCGGACACGGCTAAATCGCTATTACAGAAACAGGGTATTATGGCCCGCTTTGCGGAAACGCGCAAGTAGTATTAAGACCAGACCAGGTAGGGGGGATTTAAATGAAAGAGCTGGTGGAGTATATTGCCAAATCCCTGGTAGATTATCCAGAGCAGGTCGAAGTTAAAGAAATAGAAGAAGAAAGGTCTACGCTGCTTGAACTTAAGGTAGCCGCTGATGACATGGGAAAGGTTATAGGAAAGCAAGGTAAAATCGCCAAGTCTATTCGCACCCTGACCAAAGCGACGGCAGCTAAAGAAGGAAAGAGAGTAGCAATAGAAATAATAAAGGGGGAATAGCCCATTAGCCCTTTATACTCGGGTTTTCAGGGCTAAGTCCCTATTGCTCGGGGTCACGGGTATCGGGGATGAAAAACTAGGGGGAAATGGCTTGAATAGTGATAATTTAATAGCTATCGGTAGAATTGCCGGAACTCATGGTTACTCAGGGATGCTTAAAGTGATTCCTCTTACAGATTTCCCCGAGCGTTTTTATAAACTCGAAAAGATTATTCTGAACCGGGCAGGAAGGCCGGAGATATATACCATTAAAGGGGTCAGGGCCCACAAAAACTATTACTTATTCGACTTTGACGGGATAGATTCTATGGAAGTCGCCCAGGGTTTCCGTAATGCACTTTTGCAGATTGATGAAAGCGAATTATATCCTCTGCCCGAGGGTTATTACTATCATTTTCAACTTCTGCACCTATCGGTATATGATGAAAATCGAGGTCTATTGGGTGAAATCAAGGAGATAATTGAAACCGGTGCCAATGATGTATATGTAATAGACTCTCCCCATTATGGGGAGATACTTATTCCGGCTATTAAAGATGTTATAATGGCGGTAAAGTTAGAAGAAAAACGTATGGACATCAGGCTTTTACCGGGATTGCTCGAAGGGTAGGAATTATACTTCCGAGCATTTTAGTCATTGCCATGAATAATGATTTAAGATCGCCGCGTCGCTTCGCGCCTCGCAATGGCGGGGTGGTCGCTCCGCCCAACGCAATGATGGGGTGGCTATGTCACTCTGGGCGGCTAATGTCATGCCGAGCGGCAATTGTCATCGTTATGAAAGGGGTTTTTAGACGCAGATTTACGCTGACCCTGCGGGTGCTGGTGGACGCTGATAATATCTTAACCACTGAACAGCGAGTGCCCTGACCCTTTTCGTTTACCGTGGTGCGCGTAGTGCGTGTAAATTCCGGGCGCAGCGAGGAATCTTACCCCCGTATTTATGTCTATTTATGCGTTAGGACAGCCCTGCAGGGAGGTAACTGTGAGGATAGATATATTGACCCTGTTTCCCGAGATGTTTTATTCGCCTCTGAATGAAAGCATAATAAAAAAAGCCCGGGAACGCGGAATTATCACTATAGACATTACTAATATACGGGATTATGCCCAGGAACGGCAGCGGCAGGTAGATGATTACCCTTATGGCGGGGGGGCAGGTATGGTTTTAAAAGCTGATGTCCTAGCGACTGCTATAAAAGAGGTAAAAAAAACCGATGCCTGGGTCTTGTATATGTCCCCCCAGGGTAAGGCGCTTGAACAGAGTAAGGTGCGGGAGTTATCCGAAAAAAAGGAACTGCTAATTATTTGCGGCCATTACGAGGGAATAGACGAAAGAATCATGGCCATGATAGATGAGGAAATATCCATAGGTGATTATATATTAACCGGCGGTGAGCTTCCGGCGATGGTTTTGATAGATGCTATAGCCAGACTTATACCCGGAGTATTAGGCGATGAGGATTCGGTGCAGGAGGAATCCTTCAACGATTTGTTGTTGGAGTATCCCCAATACACTAGACCTGCTCTTTACGATGGGCAGGAAGTGCCGGAAGTCCTTCTATCCGGCCATCACGAAAATATTCGGCTATGGAGGAAAAAACAAAGCCTTTTACGCACTCTTTTAAAGCGTCCCGATCTTTTGTTGAAAAGGTGTTTTGATGAGGAAGAAAAAGACTTGCTAGAAGAAATATTATTCCATAGGGAGAATCAGCATTGAGAAAAGCGAGAGTATACATAGCTCTTTTACATTATCCTATGTATAACAAGCGCATGGAGATAATAACTACATCTATTGGCAACCTTGATTTACACGATATTTCCCGAGTTGCACGCACCTACGATGTGGATGCGTTTTTTCTGATCCATCCTTCTCCCAGCCAACAGGAGCTGGTAAAGGATATTATTTCATATTGGCAGGATGGCTATGGGGGTTATTATAACCCCGACCGGAAAGAGGCTTTTAATATCGTAGAGAGTGCTGGGACCTTGGAAGCGGTTCAAGAATACCTAAGGGAAACAAATGGAGATAAGCCTATAACAGTGGCTACAGATGCGAGGTTATATCCTAATACCGTTAGCTATAGACGATTAAGAACTATGGTTTTCAACGAAGAAAAACAATTTTTGTTGCTCTTTGGTACTGGTTGGGGGATACAAAAGGAAGTAATGGAAATTTGCGACTATATATTACCACCTATAGAAGCAGGGCGAAGTTATAATCATCTATCGGTCCGCAGTGCGGTATCAATAATCCTTGACCGCTTATTAGGTGAATGTTGGTTTAATCGCTAGTTAATCTTGAGATTAAGACTTCCCTATGATAAAATATTTCTGTTCTATGTAAAAAAGGTGCTCCGCTGCATTATGCTAGAATGTATGAACATCTTCTGGAAGGAGGTTAGATGATGCAAAACATAATTAAGTCTATCGAAGAGGAATACTATAAGAAAGACCTGCCCCGCTTCGGCCCCGGTGATACAGTTAAAGTCCATGTTAAGGTGGTAGAGGGCACCCGGGAAAGACTGCAGGTTTTCGAAGGAACGGTAATAAGGATAAGGGGTACCGGCTTATCCCAAACCTTCACAGTGCGAAGAACTACATCTGGGGTTGGGGTTGAAAGAACATTCCCCCTGCACGCCCCCAAAATTGCCCGGCTCGAAGTGACGAGAAGGGGTAAGGTCCGCCGGGGACGGCTGTACTATCTGCGGCAACTAATGGGCAAGAAGGCCCGGGTAAAGGAAAAAGGCAGGTATTAAGATCAATAATGGCGAAGGAGGATACCAAAGCGGTATTCTCTTTTTTCTTAGGCTAATAAAAAAGTGTTTGCTCAAGGCATCCGCCACTAGGGAATATGAGCGGCAGGAAGAAGCTGCAAAATTCGGGATTTTCACGCACAACGTGCACCAAGGTAAACGAAAAGGATCAGGGCATCCGCTGTTTTATGGTTGAAATATTATTATTAGCGTCCATCAGTGCCCGAAGGATCAGCGTAAATTTGCGTCTAAAAACCCTTTTCATAGCAATGACATGTAATCGTCATTGCGGGGAGCACAGCGACGTGGCAATCTTAAACAATTATTCATAGCGATGACAGAGATGCTGGAATGATAATCAGGGGCAAATTTATTAAGGAGACAAGAACTTGACTATTAATTGGTTCCCCGGCCATATGGTGAAGGCTAGAAGGGAAATTGAACAAAATATAAAACTAGTTGACATTGCCTTGATCTTATTGGATGCCCGGGCCCCTTTTTCATGCCGGAATAAGGAACTAGAAAGGATTGCCCGGAATAAAAAAATAATTATGGTATTAAACAAAGCTGACCTAGCCCTACCGGAGGCGACAAATCGCTATAAGCAAACACTCGAAGCAGAAGGCTTCCCGGTAGTCGCTGTGGATTCCTTACAAGGCAAGGGCAGGCAGGAAGTTCTGAAAACCATAAAAGCAAGCTTCCGAGAAAAAGCGGAGGAGTTGCACAGAAAAGGTCGAAGGCTAAGAGCTATCCGGGTCATGATAATGGGGGTTCCTAATATAGGGAAATCCACTTTCTTAAACTCCTTGGTGGGGCAAAAGATTGCTAAAACTGGGGCTAAACCGGGGGTAACTCGGGGAAAGCAATGGGTTAGAATACGGGAAGATATAGAGTTACTAGACACCCCGGGTCTGATGTGGCCCCGGGTGGAAAGTGAGGAACAAGGTCTAAGACTGGCCCTTCTTGATATAGTGGGGGAAAATGCTTATAGTGAATATAAAGTAACCCTTTTTTTACTAACAGTTTTGGCCAAAAAACATCCATTACTTTTGCAGACGAAACTGGGCGTGGAGACGGAAAGGCTAACGGAAGAAGAGATACTGGCAGCTATAGCCCGAAAAAGAGGACATCTGCAAAAAGGTGGAATCCCGGATCTGGATAAAACCTGCCAGGTATTGCTACAGGAATTCCGGCGGGGGAAATTAGGGGCTATCGGCTTGGATTAAAAACATAGGATAGCAGCTTGGAGTGAACTTGATGTTTAGGCGATTGGCTATAATATTCATATTTATCGGTATAGGTAGTTATGCCTCTCATTACATATATCAGGCCACCGTTGCACAGCAGGGCCAGGCAGTACAATGTACGGCTTCGCCAATTATAAATGAGGTGAAGAAAGCCCCCACCCCCCAAACGGTGAGCATTACCCTCACTGCTGCTGGTGATTGCTTGATGCATAATACCCAGATATGGTCCGGATTGCAGGCTGATGGTTCCTACCGCTTTGACAGCTTCTTTCCCGAGGTAAAAGATCTGATTGCGGAAGGAGATTACAGCTCGATTAATTTCGAGGCGGCCATGGCCGGCCATGAATCGGCCTACACCGGTTATCCCTTATTCAATAGCCCTGATGCTATGGCGCAAACCCTGAAGGAAGCCGGCTTTGATTTGGTGGTGACCGCCAACAACCATTGTTTGGATCGCGGGGCTGAAGGGGCTATTCGCACCTTGGGGGTTTTACAACAAGCCGGGTTAGATACCCTGGGAACCTATCAAAGCGAAAAGGACCGCCATACTTATTTGATAAAGGAAATCAAGGGGGTAAAAGTTGCTTACCTAGCTTATACCTATGGGACTAACGGTATCCCTTTACCTAATGAATATTCTTTTTTGATAAATTTCCTGGATGAAGAAAAAATAATAGCGGACATTAAGGAAATCAGGCCCCAGGTGGATATTTTGGTATTGGTTTTGCACTGGGGATTGGAATACCATCCCCAGCCGTCCGACTTACAGAAGAAACAGGCCTATAGCTTTCTGGAAGCCGGGGCAGACGTGATATTAGGCAGCCATCCCCATGTCATTCAAACCATGGAAAGGGTTAAAATGGGGGACAAAGATAAATTTGTAATCTACTCCATGGGAAACTTTATCAGCCACCAGATCGGACAGGAACGCAATAGCGGCATAGTCCTAAAAATGCAATTCTCCAAAGACTTCACTGCCGGAACTACGATTTTAGATAAAGTCTCCTATACCCCCACCTTCTCCCACTCCTATCAGGAAGCAGGCAAAATGAAATTCCGGGTAATCCCAGTTGAAAAGACTATAGAAAAAATTGAAAAGGGCGAGGAAAGGATTCTAAATAAAAACCATCTTCCGCTGCTGGAATCAGTGCTCACCGCAACCAGGAAGCAACTAGGTGAGGGCTTTAGCAGGGAAGAGTAGCCTTTTCGTGCAGCGGGGATGGTTCTTGCCGCGTCACAAACGGGGTATATGTAGCAGGAATCGTCCCCATAGGATAAAACATTCACATTGTTTCTCTGATTTATGCTATGTTTAGGTTGAGGTGATCAGAATGAAACTACGCGATGTAATGAGTCCCGACCCTATCTTACTAAAACCAGAACAATCAATCCGCGAGACAGTTGCACTTTTTAGCGAACGTTTTATTGATGGGGCTCCGGTGGTGGATGAAAATAATCAAATTATAGGCCTGTTTACCAAATCCCATGTCTACAAGGCTATAGAGCAGGGGATGGATATGTCCCAGCCGGTCAAAAGCCTGATGAAACGCGATGTTCTTATCGGACACCCAGACGAGGATATCGACGATATACTATATCCTGGTTTAGGGAGATTGCCTATCGCCGATGAAACCGGAATCATAGGTATGATTACCCGGACTGATTTAGCCCGGGTATTTTTGGAATCATACCGGAATATATCTAGCGAATTAGATGCCATAATAAACTCTACCCATAACATGATTGTTTCGGTAGATAAAGAATCCCGAATACGGGTATTTAATCGGGCGGCGGAGAAGCATTTAAAAATGAAAGCGGAAAAGGTAAAAGGCAAGCTCATTGATGATGTCTATCCTACCAGTCGCCTTACCAGCATAGTTAAAACGGGAGAGGTAGAAACCCTGCAGAAAATTATGTTAAATGACCACTATTTTATATCTAATCGTTCTCCCATAATTAAGGACGGAGAAATAATTGGGGCAGTAGGCGTTTTACAGGATATTTCCGAGATAGAAGAGTTATCGCGGGAATTAAAATTTGTCAAGGAACTCAATGAAGAATTAGATGCCATAATAGAATCATCCTATGACGGACTTTATATCACTGATGGCGATGGGATGACTTTACGCTTAAATAGAGCCTTTGAAATGATCACCGGTGTGAACGGCAAAGAATTTTTAGGCCGGAACGTAGAGGACATAGTGGAGGAGGGAATTGTATCTGAATCAGTAAGTTCGTTAGCCCTGGCTCGCCAAGAAACCGTAACTATTATTCAAGAGACTAAAACCGGTAAAACGACACTAGCTACCGGTAGCCCGGTTTTCGATAAAAGCGGAAAGATGTTTCGGGTGGTTTGCAATGTCCGAGATATTACGGAACTAAATATGCTTAAACAGAAACTAGAACAGGTTCAGGGTTTAACCCAACATTACGAAAGCCAATTAAAAACCCTGCGGATTTATAGCGGTACCGATAAAATTATCAGCAAGTCTAGCAAAATGAAGAAACTTTTAGAAACAGTAGTACGGGTAGCGGAGGTGGACTCTACCATCTTAATTACCGGTGAATCTGGGACCGGTAAGGAACTAATCGCTGAAACTATACACAATTACAGTAACCGGGCTAAAAAGCCTTTTGTCAAGGTAAACTGCGGGGCTATCCCAGAAAACCTGCTGGAATCGGAGCTTTTCGGTTACGATTACGGGGCTTTCACTGGGGCTAAAAAAGAGGGGAAGGCCGGTTATTTCGAACTAGCGCATGAAGGAACCCTATTTTTGGATGAAATCGGGGATCTGCCCTTTAACCTGCAGGTAAAACTGCTGAGGGTCTTGCAAAGCAAGGAAATAAACCGGGTAGGGGGAAAACACGCCCTTAGGGTGGATGCTAGGATACTGGCCGCAACCAACCGCAACCTTATGGAAATGGTGAGGGGGAAGACCTTCCGGGAAGATTTATATTATCGCCTTAATGTTATACCGGTTATGATTCCTCCGCTAAGGGAAAGGAAAGAAGAGATACCGGTATTGATAATGCATTTCATCGCTTTGTTTAACCGCAAACATAAGCTTAACAAACGTATTTCCCCTGATGTAGTAGATAAATTAATGGCCTATGATTGGCCGGGAAATGTGCGTGAGCTGGAAAACCTAATAGAAAGATTAGTAGTCATATCCGGGAGTAATGTTATAACCCGTGAGGATATACCGGCATATTTGGGTACATCTATAGCCGACTCCCCCCAAATAAATATCCCGACTATTATCCCCCTTAAGGAAGCAGTAGAAAGCGTAGAGAAACAGTTGTTGGAAAGGGCCTTTGCTCAATTTACAAGCACCCGCCAGATGGCGGAAAAGCTTGAGGTAAATGCTTCCACTGTGGTTAGAAAAGCGGCGAAATACGGAATATCAACGGTGCGCGAGGAGAAAGGCTAGATGTTGCATTGTTGCAACAGGCGTTGCAACAATGCAACGCACATCTGGCGTGAAGATTTGCATGCTAAGGGTCCCGCTAAAACCTTAGGAAAGGGCAAAGTTCCCTAGCTACAAGGCAATATTCGGGAAATATCGGGAAAATAGCCCCCATCAAAGTAAGGTGATAGGGATTATCAATAAGAATAAGGCCCCGGGCAGCTATGCCATCGCCCCTTAATTTGATAAATCGCATTTGACAAGTGTTGCAACATTGCAACACTTGTTATTTTTGGTACTATAACTATCCAGTCAAAGTGCTATCCCATGTTTATTATTTATTTCTTAGAGTACATTGATAAATTGCCTATATTTCCGCCCTTCGCCCCGTTACATATTACTTTCCCGCCTCAAAATATACATAAGTTTTTCATTTTATTTAAAATCCGGCATAGTATTTGCAACTAATAAGGCTAGGAAATACTGATAGACAAACAGTCTAAAGAATCACCCTTATTATAAATCAACATTTTTTTAATGAGGGCGGGAAATTGGCATAGAAATTGCATTAATAATTTAATACAAGATACATGATTGTACTTTTTAGGCGTCCCTAGCCATACCATAAACATTTATCAACTAATTACGCAATCATTCCAAGCATGCTTTGTAGTTCCGGGCCAATCATGTTATCCCGAGTAGGCTCTGTCATTCCAAGCCGGCTCTGTCATACCGAGCATAGCGAGGATCCTAATCGTTAATTCTGGGACGAACAAGCCTGGGCCGGGGATTAACAGCAAATTAACCCCGGATATGAGGTTGTTATTTCCTAGGTCTTAATCGTGAAATATAGAATAAAAATAGCTGTAGACTCTTAAAATAACACAACACACAGATATGATTATTAGCCAAAGGAGGTGAAACGGGCATCGGCTGTTGCTAGCAGCAAATAGTATAAGTGTTATTGTAACTTATTCACTAGAAAATATTGAGGAGGTAGAGTATGTCGGATTTTGTACAGAAATTAGATATGAAAAGAGCTGATTACCCCAAGAAAATACCCGTAACCGGATTTGGGGAAAGGAAACCTGATTACAGTGGTATGGGAAGAAACGTCGGCAATATATACAAGAATTTCCGGGAAGTAGTCTGCGTTGAGGCCTGCCGTACGCCTTACGGAGTAATGGGCGGGAAATTGAAAGAATACGATGCACCGCAACTGGGAGCATTAGCGATCAAGGAAGTACTGCGCCGCACCAACGGTAAAGTAAAACCGGAAGATGTGGATTATGTTTATATGGGACAGGTAGTTCCCGCCGGATGCGGACAGATACCCGGTAGGCAAGCTACTATTCTAGGCGGACTGCCAGAATCAGTACCGGCTATTTCGGTTAATAAAGTTTGTTCCTCCGGAATCAAGACGATAGATTTAGGCGTGCAATCTATAATGCTGGGGAAAGCCGATATTGTTATAGCCGGCGGACAAGAAAGCATGAGCAATTGCCCCTATTCCCTGCCGGATTTGCGCTATGGCAAACGCATGGGTCTCCTTAACGCCAACTGCGTAGACCTTATGGTTTACGACGGGCTCTGGGATGCCTTCTATAACCGCCATATGGCTATTCATGGCTCAGAAACAAGTGATGAATTCGGCTTTACCCGCCAGGACAATGATGATTGGGGATTTATATCCCAATCCAGAGCGGTCGCCGCAATGGCAGCAGGCCGTCTCGATGACGAAATCTTCCCGGTAGAAATCAAAAGAGGCAAAGAAGTATTCTCCAAAGACGAAGGCCCCCGCCCCCAGACCACAATGGAAGGTTTGGCCAAGCTGCCCCCGGTGTTCAATCATAAGAGTACGGTTACCGGAGAGCCCGGCAGCGTAACCGCCGGTAATGCCCCTGGCGTCAACGATGGCGGCGATGTCTGCTTGATGATGAGCCGGGAAAAAGCCGATGAACTAGGCTTAAAGCCACTTTTCACCGTTGTCGATTATGCCGAAGTATCCCAACCCACTAAGGACATCGCTACTGTTCCCGGTCTGTCTATTAAGAAAGTATTGGAACAGAATGGTCTGACATACAAGGATGTTGACCTAATCGAAATTAACGAAGCCTTTGCCGCGGTGGTTCTGGTAAGTGCCCGCACCATACTAGGTATGAGCAAGGAAGAAATGATGGAGAAGGTCAATGTCAACGGAAGCGCCATCGCCTATGGACATCCCATCGGAGCTACCGGAGCCAGAATAGTAATGACCTTGGCTTATGAATTACGGCGCCGGGGCGGCGGAATCGGTGTTTGTGGAATATGCTCCGGTCACGCTCAAGGCGATGCCATGCTGATTAAGGTTGAACCGTAGAGAAACAGGAGGCGAAATTAATGGAAATAAAGAAAGTTATGGTCATCGGTGCCGGACAGATGGGGGGCGGAATAGCCCAGGTATCCGCCCAAGCCGGTTACGAGACAGTCCAATATGATATCAACATGGATCTGGTCAATAAGGGTTTGGCTATTATCGATAAGAATCTGACCCGCGACGTAAGCAAAGGTAAAAAAACTGAAGAAGACAAAGCTGCTATTCAAGGGCGTATTAAACCTTCTGTTAGTCTGGAAGATGCTGCAGATTGCGATTTGGTGATAGAAGCTATTGTAGAAAACTTTGATATCAAGAAACAGGTTTTCAGCCAGTTGGATCAGATTGCTCCGGCCCATGCCATATTAGCCAGCAATACCTCATCATTGCCGATTACCCAAATCGCCGCTACTACCAAGCGCCCCGATAAAGTAATAGGTATGCATTTTATGAATCCGGTTCCGGTCATGAGACTAGTGGAGATTATTCGCGGTCTGGCCACGACTGATGAAGTTTACAATATAATCGAAGAAGCCTCTATAAAGATGGGCAAAGTACCGGTATGGTGTAAAGATGTACCGGGCTTTATATCCAACCGGGTATTGCAGGTCATGATCAACGAAGCCCTGTGGGAACTTTATGAAGGTGTAGCCCCCGCGGAAAATATCGACAATATTATGAAGCTGGGTATGAACCATCCCATGGGACCTTGCGAGCTGGCCGATCTGATAGGTCTGGATACCATACTGTCTATACTTAACGTTATGTATACCGGCTATGGTGATCCCAAATATCGTCCTTCTCCCTTGCTGAAACAGTATGTTCAGGCAGGGTGGTTAGGCCGGAAAACCGGAAAAGGTATATTCGATTATAGTAAATAATCGGATATAGCGGAAGACGGGAGAGATAGCTATGGAATTTGCAAACATTATTTTGAAAAAAGATGG
>CAYRCG010000044.1:11499-13663 GCA_964422685.1 uncultured Syntrophomonas sp.
CGCATAGTTGGCACGGGAATTGCAAAACAATTACTTTATACCGGTGATGTTATAGGTGCCGAAGAGGCTATGCGGATTGGCTTAGTAAATTATATTGTGCCGGCGGAAGAACTGATGGAAAATGTACTGAACCTAGCGAAGAAAATCTCCTCCAAAGGACAGAAAGCGGTACGATTCTGCAAGGTAGCGGTAAACGACGGTATGCAAACTGATATCGATAGGGCCATGACTGTAGAAGCGGATCTTTTCGGGCTATGTTTTGCAACCCACGACCAAAAGGAAGGCATGAAAGCCTTCGTGGAGAAGAGAAAAGCCCAATTTATAGGAAAGTAAGGAGTTGAAAATAGATGGATTTTGGTCTGAGTGATGAATCTTTAATGATGCGCGATATGTTCCGCAAGTTCGCCAAAAATGAAGTTGAGCCTTTAGCGGCAGAGGTTGATAGAACCCATGAATTCCCTATGGATAACTTCAAGAAAATGGGCAGTCTAGGATTGACAGGACTACCTATCCCCGAAGAATGGGGAGGAGCCGGAGCGTCCTATCTAGATTTCGCCATGTTTGTTGAAGAATTAGCTAAGTGTTGTGCTTCCACCGCAGTTATTATGAGCGTGCATACCGGTCTGGGCTGTATGAGTACCTATCTTTACGGCAGCCAGCGCGTCAAGGAAAAATATCTAAAGGCATTGGCCACCGGAGAAATAATAGGAGCCTATGCTTTGACCGAACCTAATGCCGGTTCCGATGCGGCTTCCTTAAAGTGTAAAGCCGAAGATAAAGGTGATCACTTCCTGGTAAATGGCAGCAAAATATTTATAACCAATGGGATAGTTGCCACTACCTATTGTACTTTCGTAAAGACTGATCCCACCCAGGGTTCAGGCCGGGGCATTACCTGCCTGGTAATCGAGAAAGATACCCCCGGATTTACCATGAGCAAACCGGTTGCCAAAATGGGCATGAACGGTTCACCGACGGTTGAGCTATACTTTGAAGATGTAAAGGTTCCCAAAGAAAATGTTTTGGGAGAGATTAATAATGGATTTGCGGTAGCTATGGGACTTTTAGCCGGTGGCCGCATAACCATAGGAGCACAAGGACTGGGAATCGGGGAAGGCGCCTTGGATTACACCGTGCAATACATCAAAGACAGACAGCAATTCGGCAAACCCCTAGCTGCTAATCAAGGGGTACAATTTATGGTAGCCGATATGGCCACTTCCTTGGACGCTGCTCAGATGCTGATTTATCGGGCCGCTTGGCTGAAGGATAACGGACTGCCTCATAATAAGGAAGCTTCCATGGCTAAGAGATTCGCCACTGACACCGGAATGGAAGTCTGCACCAACTGTGTCCAGCTTATGGGTGGATACGGCTATTGCAACGAATTCCCGGTAGAAAGAATGATGCGAGATGTTAAGATAACCCAGATTTATGAAGGCTCCAACCAGATTCAGAGGATGATAATTGGCCGGGAAACCATAGGACGTTTTTAGGTTGCGTAGAAGGAACAACCAGATAAAGGAAATCAAGAGGAAGAAGGAGGAGAGAGAATGGCTAGAGCGGAAAGGATTACCCTGAAAGAGGCGGGGGCACTAATACAGGATGGCGACATGCTTTCTTTCAGTGGCTTTACTATCTGGCGCCGACCGATGGCCCTGGTTTATGAACTAGTCCGACAGGGAAAGAAAAACCTGCACCTTTTCGAAGTTAACGGCGGTACCCATACTGAAGTATTGGCGGGAGCAGGGGCAATAAAAATATGGGAATCATGTTGGGTAGGACACGAGCTCTATGGAAAACTAGGAGAAGCGGTAGCCCGGGGACAATGTGAAGGTTCAATGATAGTTGAGGACTATAGCCACGGTCATGTAGTGGCACGCCTGTTAGCAGGGGCTTATGGAATCCCGTTTTTCCCCACAGCTCTTTCCATGGGGACGGATATATTGAATCCCGAATTCGATATGCTTAAAAAGGCGGGACTAAGGGATGGCTCTAACCCCAAGATTCCTTTGCAGAAATACACGGTGACGCAAGATCCATTTTATGAAATGGGAGATCTTCTCTTAATGCCGGCAGCTAACCCCAACTGGGCTTTGGTTTACGCTTCGCAGGTGGGGGACGAAGGAACCGTACGGGTCAATGCCCAGACCTATACTGACCC
>CAYRCG010000044.1:13763-14820 GCA_964422685.1 uncultured Syntrophomonas sp.
AAGGGGGTCGAGATAAATGACAGCGAAGAGTAATGAATTTGCCAAACCGGGTGAATACAAACCGATTGACCTTCTGGCAGTAGCTGCTGCTCGCGAGGTAGTTGACGGGGATATAGTCTTTGCTGGAACTGGACTGCCTATGCTAGCCATTATGCTAGCGCAGAAGGTTGATGCACCCAATGCGGTTTGCATATATGAGGCTGGCAGTATAGACGGACGGCCGATCGATCTTCCCACCTCTGTAGGAGATGCCCGTTGTGCTTACCAGGCTTCAATGGCGGCCGGTCTAACCGAAACCTTTTATGGACAGCTTCACTGTGGATATGTGGACCTAGCTTTCCTCGGAGGGGCCGAAATTGACCAATATGGCAATGTTAACACAACCGTAATGGGCGATTACCGCAAGCCAAGCAAACGCTTCACAGGCAGCGGTGGTAATCCGGATATTAACGCCCTGGCGCGACGTACAGTATTCATAATGGTTCAGGAAAAGCGTCGTTTCAGAGAACATGTCGATTATATAACATCACCGGGCTGGAGATTGCCCAAGTGGCCCGAAGGAAACTTCGTACACAAAAAAGAAGTGTACGGCAAATTCTTCCGCGGCGGTGTTGAAGCAGTAATAACCGATATGGCGATATTCAGATTTGATGAAGAAGGGGTAATGTACCTAGATACGGTTCATCCCGGATACACCGTAGAACAGGTGAAAGAGAATTGCTCTTTTGACCTTAATATATCCCGGGTCAAAGGGGAAACCAAACCTCCGACCTATCGGGAGATAGAATTACTCTACACGGAAGTAGACCCAGAAGGGATTTTCTTACCCTAAATAAATATGGTAGCCCCCTTATATTTTTATAGATTTTGGCCTCAGGAATTGAGGCCCTTTTTTTTGTTTATTCTAAAAATAATGTTTTTTCTGCATATTAGCCCCAATGGTCAGGGACTGCAAATAATAACGAAAATACGTCTTGACTCGGAATGACCGGGTTTATGTCATTGCGAGGAGCGCAGCGACGTGGCAATCTTCTTTAGGCGTGAGGCGTGAGGCGTG
>CAYRCG010000045.1:0-14559 GCA_964422685.1 uncultured Syntrophomonas sp.
GGACAGGAAATGATGAAGGTTCTGGAAGAACGGGAGTTTAAGGTAAAGGAAATGATTTGCCTGGCTGATCCCCGGGAGGAAGGAAACACGGTAGAGTTCTGCGGAGAGAGCATTAAGGTTAAAGCGGCGAATGCAGCGGCTTTTAAACAGGCAGATATAGCTTTGTTTGCGGTAAATGCCGATATTAGCAGAGCTTTGGCACCGTTTGCCAGGGAGAATAATTGCCTGGTAATTGATAATAGTTCAGCTTTTAGGTTGGAGGAGGGTGTGCCTCTGGTCGTGCCGGAGGTAAACCCGGGGGATATAGCCGATCATCAGGGTGTCATAGCTAACCCAAACTGTTCCACCACCATTATGGTGGTAGCATTGAACCCTATTCACCAAGCGTTTCGCTTGAAGAGGGTAATAGTGTCGACTTATCAGGCGGTTTCTGGTGCGGGAATAGCGGGAATCGATGAGCTTGAACGTCACACTAGGAACTATTTGGCCGGGGATAACATAGTTCCGGAGATTTTCCAATACCCCATAGCCTTTAACTTAATTCCGCATATCGATGATTTCTTGCCGGATAATTATACCCGCGAAGAAATGAAACTGGTTTGGGAGACGCGCAAGATAATGCATCTTCCAGATTTGAAAATCTCGGCAACGGCCGTAAGGGTCCCGGTATTTAGAAGTCACGCCGAGTCTATTACGGTAGAAACCGAATTACCTCTAAAGGCAGAGGAGGCCAGGGAGATATTCTCCCGAGCTCCCGGATTATTGTTGCAGGACCAACCGGAAAAATTAGAATATCCCATGCCCCTATATGCTGCTAATAAGGATGAGGTATATGTCGGCAGGGTTCGTGAAGATATATCATCAGATAAAGGACTAGTTTTCTGGGTCGTTTCCGATCAGATACGCAAGGGAGCCGCAACTAATGCAATACAAATTGCGGAAATAGCGGTAAAAAACAATCTATATTAAATTGGAATGGTGGTGATTAAATGTCAGCTCCGCGATTAATGACGGCTATGGTTACCCCTTACGGGGAGAATTTGCAGATAGATCTTGCTAAGGCGGCCGTACTGGCAGAATATCTTTATGATAATGCCAGCGAAGGCATAGTCGTTTGTGGTACAACCGGCGAATCTCCGGTTTTAAGTAATGATGAGAAACTACAGCTTTTTGCGGCAGTAAAAGAAAAAATAGGGAATAAAATTCCGGTATGGGCCGGAACCGGGTCTAACCATACTGATAACGCGATAGAATTGAGCCGCAATGCGGAAAAAACCGGAGTAGACGGAATTATGCTGGTTACTCCTTATTACAATAAGCCTAGTCAGGAAGGACTCTACCGACATTTCAAGGCAATTGCTGAATCTATCTCGTTGCCGGTAATGCTATATAATGTCCCCGGACGCACGAGTTGTAACCTTCTTCCTGAGACAGTTAAAAGGTTATCAGCGATTGATAATATCGTCGCTATCAAAGAAGCTAGTGGAAATATGGACCAGGTTTCTCTTCTGAAGAGTCTGGTAGGAGAAGATATCCTGATATATTCCGGCGATGATTCCTTAACTCTTCCTATGTTGGCTTTGGGTGTGCACGGTGTGGTTAGCATCGCCTCCCATCTGGCAGGCAAGGAAATTAGTGAAATGATAGGGGCATTTGCTAATGGAGATAACAAAAAAGCGTCCTCTATTCACGCTGAACTATTTCCTCTTTTTAGGGCCTTATTTGTTACTACCAATCCTGTTCCGCTTAAAGAGGCATTAAATATGCTCGGCATGGATGTAGGGGGCTTGCGCTTGCCACTTTGCGCGGCAACGGCGGACGAAAAGAGACTAATAAGGGAAATGCTAATCAGGCATAATTTGTTAACGACTATGCCATAAAAAGGGCAGCCTCCATTCCATAACAGGATAGGATACTTATCCCGATTATAATTGCTTAATACCGGCGGCAGATGCAAATCTACCGCCTTTTGCATAAAAAAGACTATTTAGCTGCATTACATAGGCTGTGACTCAGGGAAAAAGCAGTGGTTTTTCTATCCCCTTATTAAACACTACCTTCGGGGATTTATTGAGTTGTGTCGGGACCTGTAAAAGGTTATAATAATTTAAAGGTTTTGTTCGGTGTTTTATTATTAATAGTTTAAACTGATTTTTCAGGAGGCCGTTTCCTCTTGCATAATAAATTAAACGCAGACGACTCGAGATAAGCTGGTGTAATCTGGGATAATACGGATAACCGGCAGGGTTATATGTGGTATGCCGGATTAATTGCCATAGCTATTAAAATGCATTTAACATCTAATATATAAAGTGCGGATATGTATTGGATTTTGAAAAGTTGAATAAAAGAGGGTGTTTTGATGTCTGAAGAGTCCCGTGTTAGAATAATTCCCCTGGGCGGATTGGGGGAAATCGGGAAAAACATGACGGCTATCAGATATCAGGATAGTATTCTAATTATTGATGCCGGGCTCATGTTCCCCGAGGAAGAGCTGCTGGGCATTGATATTGTAATTCCTGATATCAGTTATCTAACGGAGAACAAAGATAAAGTTAAGGCTATATTACTCACTCATGGTCACGAGGATCATGTAGGGGGGTTGCCTTATGTGTTAAAAGAAATGAATGTACCGGTATATGGAAGTAAATTAACCTTAGGGATAGTCGAAGAGAAATTAAAGGAGCACAGCCTGGGTAATGTGCAATTGCGGGTGGTCCGCCCCCGGGATATGATATCTATAGATCCATTTGAAGTTGAATTCATAAGGGTCAGTCATAGCATACCCGATTCCCTTGCAATAGCCTTACACACCCCGATGGGTATAATTTTGCATACCGGAGACGTCAAACTTGACCAGACGCCTGTCGATGGAGAAGTAGTTGATTATCGTAAATTTGCTGAATTAGGTGAAAAAGGTGTACTGGTTATGATGGGTGATAGTACTAATGCAGATAAAAAAGGTTTTACTATGTCTGAAAAAGTAGTGGGTAATACTTTTGATGAATTATTCGGTAAATGCGAAGGCCGCATAATTGTTACCACCTTTGCTTCTAATGTTCATCGCATCCAGCAGGTAATCTGCACCGCTAAAAAATACGGGCGCAAGGTAGTGGTAGTGGGTCGCAGTATGGTAAATAATGTGCGCATCTCCAGCCAGCTCGGCTATATGGATATTCCAGAGGGAATATTAATTGAAATGGAGGATATAGGAAAGTATCCCGCTAACGAAATAGTAATAGTGACCACCGGCTCACAGGGTGAACCTATGTCTGCTCTTACCCGAATAGCTACGGCTGATCACCGTTGGGTAGCGATAGAACCCGGGGATACAGTTATTATTTCTGCTACTCCGATACCCGGTAACGAAAAACTAGTGTCTAAAACAGTCGATCTTCTTTTCCGGCAAGGGGCAGAAGTGATATATGAAAAAGAGGCAGGGGTGCACGTTTCCGGGCATGCCTCCCAAGAAGAACTGAAAATCCTATTGAATCTTATTAGGCCAAGGTATTTCATACCCGTACACGGTGAATACCGACACCTAATGAAGCACGCCAAGCTAGCGGAAAGCCTGGGCATACCGAGATCACGCATTTTCGTTGTCGAAAATGGACAGATAATTGAGGTGGGTAAAAAGAAGGCGGTTATTAGCGGGAAAGTAGCAGCCGGCAAAGTATTGGTAGACGGTCTTGGTGTGGGCGATGTAGGTAATATTGTTCTTCGCGACCGCAAACAGCTTTCGCAAGATGGCATTATGATTGTAGTGGTTACAATAAATAAGGAAAGTGGCGAGATAGTGGCCGGACCTGATATCGTAAGCCGGGGCTTTGTCTATGTCCGCGAATCCGAAAGGCTAATCGAAAACGCGAGAGAAAAGGTGAATGAAGCCTTGGATATATGCTCCAAAAGGAATATTAGTGAATGGGCAGTTATAAAAGCTCAGGTTCGTGAAAAACTAGGCAAGCATCTATTTGAAAAGACCGGGCGTAGGCCCATGATATTGCCGATTATCGTGGAGGTATAGTAGGTATTATTAGTTAGGTAAAGGGATGAGGGGCGGCGCTTAGCCTTGCGCTATGACTGTACGGTGTTTTATGCCTACCTAGCCGGGTCAAACCCGAAGCCCCATCTGATTTCTATAGCTGCTATGAAATTGGCGGTGGTGTTAGCGATGCCCGGTTAAAACCGGACGCTTGTGTGAATTTACCCGCCGCGACGTGGATATAATTATAATGGTGTGCTTTGTAGCGCAGTAATATACTGCGCTTTTTTATTTCTTTCTATTCAGAGGTGCACATTAAAGAAGGCAATCGGGGTTAATCCTGTGGACCCTGCCCGCCAGGTTACAAAACAATGAATCATTTGCTTGCAGATTATGGCGCTATGACTAACCGGTAGATGATATACCTGGTAAAAACGCCGGCTCACTCGCTTCATAGGGATAGCTTTACCGGCTTTAACGATTATTTTTATAGTATGGTTTTTGCTATCGGGGTGATGCTATTAGAAAGTAGAAATATGCCTTGGAAAGGAGCAGGATGTTTTGCAACAAAGCCCCAATACAACACCTAGCGAAAATGAGCAGAAAGTCGAAAACCTCAAAGAACTAGGGCAGCTCGAAATTCCCAGCTATAAAAGCGATATACACTGTTTGACCATTTCCGGCCAGGTTGAGGGCCATATGGTGCTACCCCCGCAGAACAAAACCACTAAATACGAACATATTATACCGCAATTGGTAGCGGTGGAGGAGAATCCGCAGATTAAGGGATTATTGGTAGCCCTAAATACCGTGGGGGGTGATGTGGAAGCCGGACTAGCTTTGGCGGAGATGATTGCTAGTCTTTCTAAACCTACTGTATCTATAGTTCTAGGAGGTGGTCATTCCATAGGGTCCAGTATAGCCGTTTGTACCGACTACTCCTTTATAGCCCCCTCGGCTACTATGACTATTCATCCCATAAGGTTGACCGGATTAGTTATAGGCGTACCGCAAACCTACGAATATTTGGATAAGATGCAGGATCGGGTGGTCCGCTTTATAGTCGAACACTCCCGGGTGAGTGAAGAAAAATTTCGCGAATTGATGTTCAGGATGGGGGAACTTGCCCGTGATATCGGCACAGTTCTGGTTGGCAAGGATGCAGTGGATTGTGGCCTAATCGATGAAGTAGGCGGTATTAAGGATGCCCTGAAGAAAATACATGAACTGAAGAATGCGGGGGGATTGATGCAATGATATTTTACACCTCCGACCCATTAGAGTGCCTCATCCCCAACCAGGAGTCCGGAGAACCTGTGACTTTAAGACTCCCTTCTGGGGCTTTGATTAATGCTGTTGTCGATGAATCCAGGCAATTAAGAATTGTGAATGTTGTAAGTACAGACCCCCAGGACTATTTAAATAGCAAATACCAACCCGGAAGGTTGGTATCACTACAGCCCGATTTTGAAAGCTGAAGATTATGTTTGAATGCATTTTATGGACATAGTTCTTCCTCATTATGCTATAATTTATAAAGTCGCATTTTGGGGGAGAGAAAACATTGACAGCATTTCAGGCTTTTGTTTTAGGTGCGGTGCAGGGGTTAACCGAGTTCCTGCCGGTAAGCAGTTCGGGTCATCTGGTTATTTTTCAACATTTATTTGACATTCAGGAACCACCTTTGACTTTTGATATACTGGTGCATCTAGGTACACTGATAGCGGTATTTATTGCTTTTTGGGATGATATTTGGGGTATTTTAAAGAATCCTTTCTGTCGTTTAACCTATTTACTTATTGTAGGATGTATTCCCGCCGGGTTAGCAGGATATTTGCTGGCGCCATACTTCGAAAAAGCTTTTGAATCCCTATTAGTGGTTGGTATTGCTTTGATTTTCACGGGAATATTGCTAACCCTATCTGAGCACCTAGCTAACAAACACTATGGTTTAAAAGAGACGGATGAAACCGGTTTCTCGGATGTGCTTTTCATCGGTGTTCTTCAGGCCCTAGCCATCATACCGGGCTTGTCCCGCTCGGGCTCCACCATAGCTGCAGGTTTAATAGCCGGTCTGGAGCGGGAATTCGCGGCGAGATTTTCCTTCTTGCTTTCTATCCCGGTAATTATCGGGGCGGCTATTTTTGAATTAAGTGATGTATTTACTAGCGGAATAGCGGTTAGTAACATATTGCCCTATATAATCGGGCCGCTTACAGCGGCTATCTTCGGTTTCTTTGCCATAAAGGTAGTATTAGGTTTGGTGCGGAGAGGAAAACTGTCATATTTTTCTTATTATTGCTGGACTTTAGCAGCAGTCACCCTCTTATGGTACGGTTTCAGGTGAGAAGTGAATTCACGGGGGTTAAACCCTCGTTTTTTTATTTTTAGGCAGGATTATACCAATTATTGGCGAAGTTGATATATTGATATTGTTTTTGTTGGTGAACCACTATGGCCGGGGACATAGATATTACGGTAAAGTGAGGCATGAACTCGATTAAAGATAAGGATAATAAGCCCAGGATTAATAAAAGTAAGGATAAGGATAAGGAAAGGATAAACCGGGAGCGCATAAAGAGAGAGATAATGGCACTGGTTGTTTTTATGCTGGCCATTTTCGTCTATATTGGTATCAGCCGGTTCAGTGGGAAAGCTGAAAGTGCGCAATTCATAGGGGTTTTAGGCAGCTATATATTAAAAGGTTTGGAATTGTTGCTGGGTAGTGGAGCAGCATTTTTCTCATTATACTTGGTGTTTTGGTCATTAGATATCGGTGTGGCTAAGAAGGTATGGTCAGCACGCATGTGGGGTGCCAGTCTATTATTTGCATCCTATCTGCTTTGGCTTAGCATCTACGAGATACCTAATGGTTTAACTGCCTGGGAAGCCGGAATTAAGGCTATGGGCGGGGGGTTTTTGGGAGCGGCCCTAGCTACCGGGGTGACTACTTTGCTGGGAAAAGTGGGAGCGGCGATAATACTTATTCTGAGTATTATTGTTGCGGTTTTGCTATTAGTGGGCAAACCCATTATGGTGATTCTTAGGCTGATTTTAGATTATTGTCAAAGTTTAAAAAAAAACCTGGATAGAGTAATGTTCTATGAGACAAACATAGAGTTACCTTCACCTATTGATACCGGTGAACAAGTAATAATTAACAACCCTCAACCATTACCATTGAGGAACGACCCTGACTTCAAGGGCATATCGGTAGAAGATTATACATTGCCTGATGCAACTGCCCATGGTACGGATAGGGTGTATCCTGATAGGCAAAAAAGAACTAGAGCGACGAACATTCAGCATGGTTATCAAAAGCCCCCTCTCGATTTATTGACGGAAATTAACCGGGAAAGGGTAATAGACAAAAAAAGCATTAAGGATAGTATAGGAATCTTGGAGGATACCTTTTCCAATTTTGGTATAGGGGTCAAAGTAAACCAGGTTAGTTGCGGACCCGCTGTGACCCGTTACGAGCTTACGCCGGCTCCGGGCGTAAAAATCAGCAAAATCCTCAGTTTGACTGATGATTTGCAATTAAACTTGGCTGCCCCGGGAATTAGGATAGAGGCCCCTATTCCCGGTAAATCAGCGGTCGGCATTGAAATACCCAACAACAAACAAATTAGTGTGGGCTTGCGTAGCCTTCTTTCCTCGCCGGCTTTTAAAAATCTTAACAGCCCATTAGCGTTTGCCTTGGGGGAGGATATTAGCGGCAATATAATGGTCGGTAAGCTAAATGATATGCCGCACCTATTAATTGCCGGTTCTACCGGTTCGGGAAAAAGTGTTTGCATAAACAGTATGATAATGATTTTTTTATTCAATTCTACTCCGGACGAACTAAAGTTTGTATTCATAGATCCTAAAATGGTGGAACTCGCTGCGTATAACGGTATTCCCCACTTGATGACTCCGGTAGTTACAGACCCTAAAAAGGCCTCGGTGGTGTTGCGCTGGATGGTGGGGGAAATGGAAAAGCGTTATAGGGTTTTTGCCGAATGCGGAGTAAGGGATATACAGAGATTTAACCAGATTAGGGAAGAGAAATTGCCCTACATAGTTATAATAATTGACGAGCTCGCAGATTTGATGATGGTTTCGCCGGTTGAAGTCGAAGACTCGATCTGTCGGCTAGCCCAAATGTCTCGGGCGGCGGGAATGCACCTGATTGTTGCTACCCAAAGGCCTTCGGTGGATGTGGTAACCGGCATAATAAAGGCGAATATTCCCTCCCGCATAGCGTTTGCGGTATCTTCCCAAGCTGATTCCCGGACTATATTAGATAGCTCCGGGGCGGAAAAACTTCTCGGCAAAGGGGACATGCTTTTCCAACCGGTGGGGGGAGCTAAGCCTTATCGGGTACAAGGGGCTTATGTTAGTGACGTTGATATTGAAAGGGTAGTTAGTTTTATCAAAGAACAGTCACCCCCAAACGAAGAGAATGAACCAGCTAGTGAAATAGATTTAGCCCTGGACAGGATGGAAGAGGACTATGGGGATGAATTATTCTGGGATGCAGTAAATGTGTTTGTCGAAGGCCGCAAAGCCTCCGTGTCTTTATTGCAAAGACGTTTGCGAGTAGGTTATGCCCGGGCGGCGCGCTTGGTTGATTTGATGGAAGATCGGGGTATTGTGTCCGAAATGGATAACAATAAAAAGCGTGAGGTTTTGATCGATAGTGAACAATTGGATAAACTATACAGCAGGTCGAAACTATGTTAATATGCTTGCAATAAGAGTACATGCCAATCCCGCGTTGCCGAAAAGCCTTACGGTAATCTATGCCCATACCTATAACAAAGGAGATGTGTTATGAGGCTGACCTCTCGAGAAAAGGAAATATTAGAAGTTCTGAAAAAGGAACCCCTTATTTCCCAGGAGGAATTGGCGCATCGCTTTAGTATCACTCGCTCGTCAATAGCGGTACATATATCGAACCTGATGAAAAAAGGTGTTATTCTAGGTAAGGGGTATGTCTTTAACGAAGAAATATCTATAGTGGTTATAGGCGAAAGCTACTATTATTTTAGGGTTAAAGGACAGGATAAAGATTGTTCGATAGATATGGGGCTAGGTGGATTCGCTGTCGAAACGGGTAGAATTTTTGCAAACTATGGCATAAATGTTAAACTGATAACTATAATAGGAAATGATGAAGAGGGCATTAATATTTTAAACGAACTCCAAGGGAAAGGTATCCAGACAGTTAGTATATATCGTCATACAAAAAAAAGAAGCTCCCGAAAAATATTTATAAACGATGACAATAGGGTGCTGGAAGAAACTTTCAGCTTGCAGGATTTCGGGAAGGTTATCGATGCCAGGGAATGGGTTGTTTTTAATTGTGAGTGGTTAGTGGTAGAGACTAGGTTTCAAGAACTTATATATAATAAAGCAATTGGAAAGAATGAGGAGAAACTACCCTTTCTTTGTACATGCAAATATCTAGATACGATGGAGGAAATACCACCTTTTTTATCCGGTTATGGCTTACTAGTTTTAGGGGCAACTGATAGTAGTATTATGGAGTATTATATTGAACAAGCCCGCGATATAAGTTCCAGCGGAGTTAATAGTGTTGTTCTAAGTGATGGCAATACGGGGCTGCTATACTTTCAGAAGGGGAATACTTATGAGTTCCCTTTTCTCCCCAACCAGAGCTTTGATGGCCGGGATGGTTTATCATCGCTATTGACCGGTATTGTATATGGTTTATCCAGCGGGTACTCTTTGCGGCAAGCGGTTAGGATTGCCGTAGGTACAGCATCAAACGAATGAAGTGCTTGCATTTAAAGTGGGGAAAGTAGCTTTCCAATGGTGGTTATCACCCCCGGGGCAACATGGGTTAATAAGTTTATAGATTGGTCACATAATACTTGTAGCAGTTTTTCTGCAAAATGGATTTTTATTTTTCTGTTTTAGGAGTGAAGGAATTGGCCTGGGGTAAGAATCTCCGTGAGAAAAGAGAAGAACTTGGCTATTCTCTGGAGTATGTTGAAGAGGAAACCAAGATAAGAAAATATTATTTAGAAGCTCTGGAAAATGACCATTTTTCTTTGCTTCCACCTAAAATATATGCCAGCGGTTTTGTCAAACAGTATGCCCGTCTGCTGGGATTCGATGAAAAGCAGCTAGTAGACGAGTTTAAACGCTTGGCTTATGGTGATGCTGAGGATGATAATCATATTGTAATCGAACAATCGCCTGCCCCCAGGGAGGAAAGCTGGTTTCGGATACGAAATGTGGCCTTTGCCTTAATCTTTTTAGTCTTGGCTGTTTGGTTTGGTAATTATATAGTAAATTATCTCGCCCAAGAAGGTACTCGGAATATAGGCCCGGGGATTGTGCAGCAGGGACCGCAGCCGGGTGTAGAAGATAACGATAAAGCTACGCAGAAAGATCCAACTGTTAAAATCGCCCGAATTGAAATAGAAGCCCAACAAAAATGCTGGGTCTGGGTCAAAGTTGATAATGAAACTGCATTCACCGGTACTTTGGAGCCGGGGGAATACAAGGAATTTGAGGGAAAACAATCGGTATATATCAAGGCCGGAAATGCCGGCGGGATAAAGATAACCTTTAATGATCGAGCGGAAGGCACAATGGGTATGCCTGGGGAAGTGAAAGAACAAGAATTTCAGGCCAAAATTAGGTAGTATTAGTAGGAGTAAGAGTAAGTGAATATCGGCTTTATTAGTCTCGGTTGTTCCAAAAACCGTGTAGATACTGAGGTGATGATGGCCGCCCTGAAGAAGGAAGGGCATAGAATAGTAGATTCGCCGGATATGGCGGACCTAATAGTAATCAATACTTGCGGTTTTATTACACCAGCCAAGGAAGAATCGATAGATACTATAATCAAAATTGCGGAATTAAAGAAAAAAGGGAACTTGCGATTTCTCATTGCTGCCGGTTGTCTATCGCAGAGATATAAAGAAGAATTGCTAGAAGAAATGCCGGAACTCGATGGGGTATTTGGCATCTCCTCTGTAACTTCTATTGCCAAGGTCGTGGAACGGGTAGCTGGCGGGGAAAAGGTTTGCTTTGCGGAAACACCTTCAAGCGCATATTCGGAAAAAACATTAAGGGTACTTACCACCCCCCCGGGTTCGGCTTACCTAAAAATTAGCGAAGGATGTAATAACTCGTGCTCTTATTGCGTCATCCCCTCCATTAGGGGTAGATTGCGTTCCCGACAGATTAGTGAATTGGTTAAGGAAGCATCCCAATTACAGAAAATAGGGATTAAGGAACTGGTATTAGTTGCCCAGGATACTACGGACTACGGCCGAGATTTGCACTCCAAGACTGCATTGCCTCTACTTTTAAAAGAATTGACTAAAATTGATGGAATAGAATGGATACGTCTGATGTATCTACACCCTGCAGCTCTAAGTGATGATATCATCAGCGTTATTGCGGATGAGAGTAAGGTGCTGCCCTATCTGGATATTCCCATCCAACACGCTTCAGCTAAAATCCTAAAGATGATGTATCGCCGTCATGATAATAATCTATTGCGAACCATGATCATTAAGTTACGTGATAGAATCCCTAAGCTCGCTTTGCGTACCACTGTAATGCTTGGATTTCCCGGTGAAGAACAAGAGGATTTCGAAGAGCTTTATGAATTTATAGCTGAAAACCAATTCGATTGGTTGGGGGCTTTTTGCTTTGTTCAAGAGGAGGGTAGCAGAGCAGCATTGCTACCAAATCAAATCGATGAGGAAGTTAAGGAGGAGCGCAGGGATAAAATACTTCGCCTGCAACGGAGAATAACCCGGCAAAAAAATCTAGCGCGGATTAATTCCCGGGAAAAAGTTTTGATTTCTTCACAGCTTAGCAAAAACCTATATGTTGGCAGGGCCTATTTTCAAGCACCGGAGGTCGATGGTTTAACTTTAGTTAAAACAGAGTATAAAATGACCAAGGGAAGCTTGGTTGATGTACAATTAGTAGGGGTAAGGAATTATGATATGATTGGGGAATACCAATGAATTTGCCTAATAGTTTGACTCTGATGAGAATATTTTTAATCCCTGTTTTTGTCCTGATATTACTGATTAGGATTCCTTATGGAGATTATTTTGCAGCGGCAATTTTCACTGTTGCGGCTTTAACAGATAGCCTTGACGGATATTTGGCTAGAAAGTGGCACCAGATTACCAAGCTGGGAATTATTCTTGATCCTATAGCTGATAAACTACTAATAACTGCGGCACTGATAAGTTTAGTAGAACTAGGTAGAATTCCGGGTTGGATTGTTATAATAATATTGGGGCGTGAGTTTGCCGTATCGGGATTGCGCGTAGTCAAGGCAGAAGAGGGTATTATCATCCCTGCCAGCAAACTTGGCAAAATTAAGACAATAAGCCAAATAGTAGCCGTAATCCTCATCATTTTGGAAAAAGCCTATCAGCCTTTCATCAAAGCGCCCCTAGGGCAGTGGGCGTTGTATTTTGCCGTGGTGATTACTTTGGTGTCAGGCTTTGAATATTTTTATCGTTTCAAATCGCATACCAAAATCTAAGACATTTATGACGAGATTGCTTTAGTATAATCCGTACAAACCCCCGGTACCGGTCCGGGGTATTTTAATTTATGGGGAAGCAACTATTATTGTGCGGGGTAGATGAAAACAAACTGGTTTTCATAATAGAAACAAACATAAGATAATAAAACACAAACAAACATATATAAATATGCTAATATAATTATGGCAAACTTAAACGAAAAAAAACAAGAATAGGGAAAGGTGGTGACCGGCAACCAGGGGGGTTCAAATATGGAGTTGCGGAAAGGAGATAATATGAAGAAAACTAATAAGTGGAATGTATTATTAGTGGCTGTACTGTTCTTATCTGCTTTTATTCTAACGGCCTGTAGCCAACAGGATGCTAGCAATGGGGATGATAAAGATTTAGCCCAGGAGCCGGGATTAAAATATACAGGACAGAGTTTGTTAGTCTATAGCGGGGCAGGGTTGAGCAAAGCTATGGATGAGATTGGACAGGGTTTTGAAAAGAACTATGGGGCAAAAATCAGTTTTAATTATGCCGGTGCTGCCCAACTACTCAGTCAAATGGAAATCAACCAAACCGGTGATGTTTTTTTGGGTGGCTCCATAAACGATGCAGAAATAGCTATCCAGAAAGGCTATACTGATAAATACTATGAAGTAGCCTATCATATACCTGCCATCGCGGTACCTGCAGGTAATCCGGCCGATATAAAAGAACTTGCCGATTTGGCCAAGCCGGGAATAAAATTAATTCTAGGTGATGAACAAACTAATGCTATCGGGAAAAAGGGAGCCAAAATATTTGCTAAAAACAATATAGAAGAAGGTATAGCCAAGAATGTAGTAGCCCGTGATGCTACCGTAAGCGAAATAGTAACCCATATTTCTATGAGACAGGGCGATGCGGCCTTGGTTTGGGAGGATAATGGTTTTAATGCCAAGGACATAGAGATAATTCAAATAGATAAGGAACAGAACATAATTGATAAAGTGCCGGTATGCCTTTTAACTTTTAGCGAGAATATAGAATTGGCGCAAGCCTTAATTGATTATATTCGATCCCCGGAAGGACAGGCGATATTTGTTAAGAACGGTTTTAGGCCCATGGAGTAATGCAGTAAATTATTATGGCGGCAGCAGAGCGCAAAACCATGACCCGGAGGGCGCCTATGCGCCCCCCAGATGGAATAAGGCATGGTACTTATGAATTAGTTAACGGAGATAATAAGGAGCTGTAATAATGAAGTCTGATCATGGACTTGCCCCACAGGGCAAATTGCCATCTAAGAACTACCTGCAGCCTAACAACCGTTTTTTTCAGGGCTTCCTAATATTTGTTATTCTAGTTTTATTTGCATTTGTTTTCTCGGCCCTGTTTAATGTCGTTTGGAAAGGGCTGGCCGGACTTCCCCTAACTATTGCCAGCCCCGAAATACGGTTCGCTGTTAAGTTGAGCCTGTTTACCTCTGTCACCTCTACCCTTATATGTATTTTTATTGCACTACCCGTCGCCTACGGCTTGGAGCGCTTCAGTATTCCCGGAAAAAAGATTATAAGCGTTATTCTAGATATCCCCATTTCCCTTCCGCCGTTGGTAAGCGGGGTAGCCCTTTTACTCCTTTTTGGAACTACAGAATTCGGAAATATTTTGGCTAGACAGGGAATAAAGTTCATATTTTCCGTTAATGGTATTATATTAGCCCAATTCTTTATTATCACCCCTTATATGATTCGGGTTTTGAAATCCACTATAGCCGATATTAGCCCGCGTTTGGAATTTGTAGCCCGCACCTTGGGTTGCTCACAATGGCAGGCCTTTTATAAAATAACCTTGCCTCTCGCAAGAAACGGTATTATTGCCGGTTTAGTAATAAGCTGGGCGCGGGCTATCGGAGAATTCGGCTGTGCATTAATGGTAGCCGGGGCGACCAGAATGGTAACGGAGACTTTGCCTATAGCATTGTATCTCAATATGTCCATAGGGGACCTGGAAATGGCTATGGCTTCTGCAACTTGCTTAATTATTATTTCTCTCATATCGCTTTTTATC
>CAYRCG010000046.1:0-14380 GCA_964422685.1 uncultured Syntrophomonas sp.
ACCATATAATGGACATAACCGCCGGGGAAAAAGTAATACTTAGCACCGGTGAAGAAGCGACAATAATTCTGCAAAACGAAGCCGATCCCGATCGGCCTTTAATAAAAATAGGTGATATCTTCCTGGATCTTAAGAAAAGGCACGATATTTATATAAAAGACTTCGCCAAGTAACACTCCCGTCGGTTCTTATCCTCTTCCACACAATTCATAAAAAAAAGACCAATCGAATAGAAAGATAAAAATGAAAAGAACGGAGGTTTTTGCTTTTGCTTAGAAAACCCATCTTGTATCTTTTTATCCTGATTTTCATCTTTCTGGGCAATAATCTATTAATGGCTGATGGCGGAACAAGCTATCCGCAGATAGCCTTCCCCGCAAAAAATCCCGAAAATAGCATAAACAGTAATGATTTCCCTATGCTCTATATGGCTGAACCGCAGCTCGAGGGTGAAAGCGTGTGGATGGTGCAGGCCCGCTTGCGGGAATTAGGTTATGATATAGTTCCCAGCGGAATCTATAATAGCTCCACCAGCCAGGTAGTCCGCCTTTTTCAATTAGCTAGCGGGCTTCGGGATAATGGAGTGGTTGATCGCCCGGTGTGGACGATTTTATTTTTGAGCGAAGCTAATGAATCTGATTCGAAGGATACTACCCCGGAAAAAAAGGGACGCCTGCTGATAGAAATAGATGTAGCTAGCAGGAAGCTAGTTTTATCCGAGGAGGGGAAACCGATTAAGGAATACCCGGTAGCTGTAGGGAAAAGCGAGACTCCTACGCCCTTGGGAGAATGGAGGGTGGTCCATAAGGGATTAAACTGGGGTAATGGTTTCGGAACCCGCTGGATGGGCCTGAATGTTCCCTGGGGGATATTCGGTATCCATGGGACCAATAAACCATATTCTATAGGCTCCTATGCTTCCCATGGCTGTATAAGGATGTTCAACCAGCATGTGGAAGAGCTGTACCCCCTGGTACCATTGGGGACTAGGGTTAGGATTCTAGATAACGGGAAAATGTTTCCTCAGGGACTGCAACCGGTACCCCTGAAGAAGAATTCCTCCGGGCAGAAAGTGGTATACGTGCAAAGTAGGCTAAAGGAGCTGGGTTTAGAATTTGACCGGGCAGATGGGCGCTTCGGCAATATGACCGAACTGGCGGTGAAGTATTTTCAGGCCTGGCACGGCCTGGAAATTACGGGGGAATTGGATGAGGCTACCTATCGGGCGATGGGAATGATAGAGTAGGATAGGTATATGTGGTAAAATATACAAAACCGTTACCTTATAACCGAACTGTAATTTTTGTTTAAAAATAATGCCCGGACAAAGGGAAATATTATCCGGTAGCGAATATAGCTATTAATACGAAAGTAGCTCCAAAATGTCATTCCGGGCAGAGCGAATCTTAACCTCCGCAAAGTATTTTACCCGGGGGAAAAGTGCCACGTCGCTTCGCTCCTCGCAATGACAGATGCATTAGACATTCCAAGCAATATGAGAAGGTGAGGCGTGAGGGGATTTTTGCAGTGGTTGATCTCCCGGACCTCGGGAGGCTGATATATAACTCTGGAGGAGGGAAAGAATAAATGGCTGAAGAAATTCAACTGGTTGTGTTCACCCTAAAAAGGGATAATGTGGTGTGTGAATATGGTGTACCTATTACTAAGGTACAGGAAATCATCACTATGCCTGTGCCGACCAAGCTCCCCCAGGCTCCTGATTTTGTGGAAGGTATAATAAATCTTCGGGGGAAAATAATACCCATCATAGATCTAAAAAAACGCTTTCAGATGGGGGCATCAGAAACTACCAATGATAGCCGTAGTGTAGTGGTGGAAGTGGAGGGGCAAACGGTCGGCATCATCGTGGATGAGGTGAGCGAGGTTTTGCGTTTGTCCACCGATAGCATAGAACCACCGCCGGCAGTCGTCGGCGGAATCGCTGCGGAATATCTTACCGGAGTGGGGAAACTGGAGGATCGGTTGCTGATATTGCTGGATATGGATAGAATACTGAATGACAGGGAAAAGTCCGAACTGGTAGATATGAGCGAAGCTGCGGTATAAAGGTGCCGATGCTGCCCTGAATCCTGGATGGTTTCAGGGCTTTTGTCTTTTTGTTAACCCTCATTTTGTTAACCAGGAGGAAATGTAATTGTTAGTAGGAATAGATATAATAGAAATAGAACGGGTAAAAGAAGCCCTTATACGTACCCCCAGGCTACTGCAGCGCCTATTTACCGAGCGGGAGCGCCAATATTGCCTCGGCAAAAAAAACCCCTATCCTTCCCTAGCGGTGCGCTTCGCGGCTCGGGAGGCTATACGCAAGCTGCATCCGGCTTTTGCGGGCGGGACGGCTTTCCATGATATTGAGGTATTGAATTTGGAGGACGGACGTCCGGAAATAATTCTGCATGGAAAGGCGGCGGAAATATGTAAGGAACAAAGCATAACAAAAATATCATTGAGCCTCTCTCATTCGCAGGAGCAGGCAGTCGCGGTGGTAGTCGCGGAGAAAGGGTGATAGATGGTGAAAATACTTACCGCCCGGGAAATGAAGGAAATTGATAAAAAAGCTACCAGTGAGTATGCCATTCCTAGCCTTATCCTGATGGAAAACGCTGGGATAAGAACGGTAGAAGTCATTGAGGAATTATTGGGGAAAAGCCTATCTAAAAAAGCGCTTATCTTGGTGGGGAAAGGCAATAACGGTGGGGATGGGTTGGTAGTAGCCCGTCACCTTATAAATGCCGGGGTTTTTGTCGAGGTTTTTTTGCTAGGGGATAGCGACGAATTGACCCCGGACTCCTACGCTAATTACCAGATATTGTCCCGGATGAGCCGGAATATTTACCCGCTGCGAGCAGAAGAAGACCTGGATAGATTATTATTGGCCCTTCTATCCTGTGATATAATTGTTGATGCTATCTATGGTATTGGTTTCCAGGGTCAACTGGATGAATTTACTGCCCGGGTGGTGAAGATGATCAATTGGAGCAAAGTACCGGTGGTGGCAGTGGATATTCCTTCCGGAGTTGAGGCAGATAGCGGTAGGGTCCAGGGGGAGGCTATCCGGGCTATCCATACGGTGAGCTTCGCTTTACCCAAAATAGGTTTATTATTGGAACCGGGAAAAGACTATGCAGGAACCCTAACCGTTGCAGATATATCCATACCCGCACCGCTTTTACAGGATAAAAATCTGCAGACTAATCTGGTAGATGAGGGTATGGTCAAAAACTGGTTTGGTCCCCGCCACCCCGAATCACATAAGGGGACCTATGGCCATGTTTTGCTAATCGGGGCCTCACCCGGTTTAAGTGGGGCGATAATTATGGCCGCTGCTGCTGCCCTTAAAAGCGGTGCCGGCTTAGTGACGGCGGCGGTTCCGGAATCCCAGCTAGGGGTAGTTGACGCCGGACGGATGGAAATAATGAGCAGTCCATTAGCGGAAAGCCGGGAGGGTACCATAGCCCTGGAGGCCCTTCCTCTTATCGAGGGATTGCTAGGACGGGCTTCAGCCTGTGTTATAGGCCCGGGGATGTCCCGCTTCCCCCAGGCCCCGAGCATTCTTGCTTCTGTGCTTAAAAGGGCTGGTATCCCCATACTGATAGATGCCGATGGGCTCAACGCTTTATCTGAGGATATAAGCATTTTGCAGGATCATCAGGTACCGGTGGTTCTTACCCCACATCCCGGTGAGATGGCCCGGCTCACAGGAAAGGATATCGAGGAAATCCAATCTAATCGCATCGCAATAGCTCGGGAATTCGCTCGGCAATGGGGGGTTACCTTGGTGTTGAAGGGAAATAAGACCGTAATCGCCAGTACTAGCGGGGAGATATTTTTAAATATTACCGGTAATCCGGGGATGGCGACCGCCGGAAGCGGTGACGTGCTTTCCGGTTTAATTGCCGGATTGATGGCCCAGGGACTAAAGCCCCGGGATGCATCTGTTGCTGGGGTGTATTTACACGGGTTGGCCGGCGATCGGGCGGCTGAGATAAAGGGAGAACGGGGCCTGCTAGCGGGTGATATCCTGGGCGGCCTGCCGGATATTATCCGGCAATTTGAGAGAATATAAGCGATACAAGGTAAATTATTTAGGGAGAGAAGTGTTAGAGATGCTGGCAAAAGATATAATGACTAGGGAAGTAATTACCGTAAACAAAAATGACAGCCTGGAAGAGGTTGCGCAAATCCTATTGCAAAATAAGATAAGCGGAGTCCCGGTAATCGATGCAGACCGGCGTGTGATAGGGATAATAACGGAAAAGGATTTAATAATAAAAGCCGGGGAATTGAAAATGCCCTTCTACATTACTTTATTTGACAGTATTATTTTCTTAGAAAACCCCATACGATTTAATAATAACCTGAAGAAATATACTGCATCGCAGGTAGGTGATGCGATGACTAGCAAGGTGATATCAGTAGACGAAAATGCGAAGGTAAGCCGAATCGTGGAAATTATGCAGGATAAAAAAGTTAACCGGGTACCGGTACTTCGACATGGAAAGTTAGTGGGCATGATTTCCCGCAATGACATTTTGCGTTCGCTGGTAAAAAAGAATGGATAATAGGAGACCGACCTGGGCAGAAATAGATTTAGCAGCAATAAAACGCAATATTTTGGCGATTAGAAATAAAGTCAGCCCGGCTTTAACTATGGCCATAGTTAAAGCTGATGCCTACGGACACGGTATGTTGGAAGTATCCCGGATTTGCCTGCAAGAAGGAGTGGAATGGCTGGGTGTAGCCAGCTTGGATGAAGCCATACAGCTAAGGCAAGCGGGAATAAAGGCACCGATATTGGTATTGGGTTTTATCCCGGAGGAATATGCCGAGGAGACAGTTGCCTACGGGATAAGTGCTAGTGTTTTTTCCTTTTCTCTGGCCCAGGCACTTTCCCGGGCGGCAGGCAAGCTAAGTCGATTAGCCCGGGTACACCTTAAGATTGACAGCGGTATGGGGCGTTTGGGTTTTGCTCCCCTCCCGTCATCACTCACCATAATGGAGGAGATAGCCCATTTGCCCGGAATAGAACTAGAAGGAATATTCACCCACTTTGCCGATGCTGATGCCGAGGATAAAAGCTATACTTATGAGCAACTTCAAATTTTTATAGACTTTATTGACAAATTGGAAAAGAGGGGGGTGCATATTCCTTTAAAACATTGTTCCAATAGTGCAGCTCTTTTGGATATACCCAAAGCCGGCTTGAATATGGTGCGGGCGGGGATCGTTCTTTACGGCCTTTATCCCTCACGGGATGTGAAAAGGCTGGAACCTGATATAACCCCAGCTATGACCTTAAAAAGCCGGGTTAGCTTCCTGAAGGTTCTAGAACCAGGATGTTATGTAAGTTATGGCAGGACCTTTTGCTGTACGCAGGCAACTCGGGTAGCAACAGTACCTATCGGCTACGCCGATGGCTATCATCGTCTATTGTCTAATCATTCGTTTGCTGTGATTAGGGGGAAAAAAGTGCCTTCAATCGGGATGGTATGCATGGATCAATGTATGTTCGATGTTAGTAATTTGGAAAGGGTTGAAGAAGGGGATGAAGTGATTCTTTTCGGTAAACTATCGGATGGGGTTACCGCAGATGACCTAGCCGAGATATTGGGTACCATAAATTACGAAATAATATGTGCGGTTAGTGCCAGGGTGCCGAGAGTATATATAACAAGCTGATCGGTACTGGCCATAGAGATAACACAGCCGATGCTTCTTTTAAAACCGTGAATAAACCCCGGTAAAAGGTGGATTGGCGGCTTTTAGAGGCGTAAAGGTTGGCAGGATGTAATTATTGGATTTGCGAGTAGTGCCATTAATTAATTATAATTGATTAATAGTATTAGGTTAAAACTATTTTGGAGGTGCTCGCTTTGCCAGCCTCGAAAAGAATCATAATAACTGTTTCAGAAAGTTTATTATCAGAGGTTGACCATATTACCCTAGAGGAAAGTAAAAACCGCAGCCAAATTGTCCGGGAAGCTATAAAGTTCTACCTTAGAGAACGAAAAAAACTAATAGCTATAGAGAAAATGAAAAAGGGTTACCTGGAAATGGCGGAGATTAATTTGCATATCGCTTGTAAGAATAGTGGAGCGGAGGAGGAAGCCCTGGTTAATTCCATAGGAAAATTAATGGAGTGATTGGATAGATGATCAAACGCGGCGAAATATATTTTGCTCAGCTAAATCCGGTAATCGGCTCGGAACAGGGTGGCGTCAGGCCGGTGGTGGTTGTACAGAATGATATAGGCAACCAGTATAGCCCCACAACTATTATCCTTGCGGTTACCGCCCAGATTAACAAGGCCAAATTACCCACTCATGTGGAGTTAAAGGCAGAGGTTTACGGGCTGGAAAGGGATTCGGTAATCCTGGCTGAGCAGATTCGGACTATCGATAAAACCAGATTAAAACAGCGGATAGCTGTTTTAAATGAAGAAACTATGCAAAAGGTTGACCAAGCCCTGGATATAAGCTTGGGTTTGACCATAATCTGAATACATATTTTAGTGGAGGACGGACGGCGGAGGCCAGAAGTTGGAAGCTAGAACGGGAATTGGCAGAAGGGACAATTAGCGGATCGGGGGAATAAGGTTCCGCAGGTCATGGGAAGACTAGGGCTTTTATACTGTAAAACATTTAGCAGGTTCGTACTAGAACCTGCTATTTTCCTTAAGGGGCTAGGTGCTTTCTTACTGCTGTTTGTAGCCTTAAACCATGGGGGAGAAAAAGAGAGGAGGAAATCATGCAAGCGGTGATAGGCATTAGTGCCAACTATGACGCAGGCGAAACCCTGTATTGCCTAAGAGAAGCCTATGTATACTCTGTACGGGAAGCCGGGGGGGTGCCCCTCATCCTGCCTGCCTTGGATGACCCCGCCCTAATAGAAAACTATCTGGATATCTGTGATGCCTTCATTCTATCCGGGGGCGGGGATATCGACCCCTTTTATTGGGGGGAGGTTCCGGCAATAGGCTTAGGGGAGATAAATCCCCTGCGGGATTCGTTCGAACTTATGTTAGCCCGGAGGCTACTGCTCCGAGACATGCCGGTCTTGGGAATCTGCCGGGGGTGCCAACTGCTTTCGGTAGCCTCTGGGGGCAAACTAGTCCAGGATATAACTACCGGAATGTGTCATAAGCAGAATGCTCCGCGTCATTACCCTTTTCATGATATAGTAGTATATGAAAAAACCCTGTTATCAGGGATTCTAGGGAGTTATGAAATCAGGGTAAACAGCTTCCACCATCAGGCAGTCAAGGAAGCGGGAGTGGGGATGAGGGTTAGCGCTCTGGCTCCTGATGGCACTATAGAAGCTATTGAAGGCATAGACAGAAAATTCTGGCTGGGGGTACAATGGCACCCGGAATTCTTGCGGGATGAGTATTCCCATAGATTGTTCCGAGCCTTGGTCGAGGCGACGCACTGATTCGGGTGATAAGAGACTAACGCGGTTATTGCTGCTGTAGCATCCATCCTTTTTCAATGCTCGCTCGGTATATTTATGCAATCCTAATATAACAAAAGGAATTTTTACAGTAGAGTCTAACGGTATGTAGTCTAAAATAACAGGTAGATTATACTACCTAAGAGTTTTGAACGGATAGGGTTTTGCGCTCATAGGATAATACTAAGGAAGGGGTACGGAAATTGATCGCGATTAAAGGCGGCAAGATACTAACAATGGATGATGGAGGGAACATTGAAAACGGGGTTATAGTAGTTGAAGGAGAATATATACGATCTATAGAGAAAAACGGTGAAGTCCCTTCCGGTTGCCAAGTAATCGATGCTGCGGGGAATTACATCTTACCTGGTTTTATTGATGCCCATAACCACATTGGGCTGGAGGAAGAAATATATGGGGACGTGGGTGATGATGTTAATGAAAGCAGTAACCCCATTACCCCATATTTGCAGGCCGCCGATGGAATCAACTTTCGCGATCTAGCTTTTGTAGATGCCTTGCGAGGTGGGGTTACCCGCTCTCTCTCTATGCCAGGAAGTGCTAATATTATCGGGGGGCAGGCTGTCTTTCTGAGACATTTAGCTGCCTCCCCGGCTGAAATGATATATAAGAATCCCTGGGGGTTGAAAGCTGCTCTTGGGGAAAACCCCAAGCGAGTCTACGGGGAGCAAAAGAAAACACCTCTGACCAGGATGGCCAATGCTTCTTTGTTGCGGGAAGCTCTGTATGTGGCATCTCAGGAAATGGCCCGGGAAGGGAAGAAGGCTCGGGAGGAATACCAGCAAAAGCCCCTGGTACAGGTATTGAAGAAGGAAATGCCCCTTTTGCTGCATGCTCACCGGGCGGACGATATATTAACCGCCTTGCGCCTTAAGGATGAATTCAATTTCAATCTCATAATACAGCATGGCACCGAATCCTTTTTGATTGCGGATGAATTGCGGAAAAGGAATGTAGCGGTATTCCTGGGGCCTTTGTTGGTAAACCGGGCTAAGGTGGAAATGAAGGAAGTGTCATTCAAAACGGCGTCGGCCCTTGCCCGGGCGGGGGTTGATTTCGCTTTTATTACTGATCACCCGGTGATTCCGGTAGAGCATCTGAGGGTTTGTGCCGCTCTGGCGGTGCGGGAAGGGTTAGATGAGAATAGGGCTTTGCAGGCTTTAAGCCTTTCTCCGGCGCGTTTGCTGGGGGTTGATGCCGAACTAGGCAGTATTGCGCCTGGTAAGCGGGCTGACCTAGTGATATACGATGGACATCCGTTTGATTTTCGTTCTCGGGTTATTTCAGCTATGGTCGATGGGAGAATATGGGGGAATAGGCGTGAATAAAGGGGATTTATTTACAGTATATCTTAACGGAGTAATGATGACTTTATGTGTCTTGGGCTTTTATAGCGAGGAATATAGCGGGGAAGATATGGTTATCCTGGCGGTTGTGAACCAGGATGATATGGTATATTTACCAGTAGAAGACCTTCAGGCCCTTTTCCCACGGCTTAAGCAACTTCACTAAACCCAAGTGACATTGCTACATCTATTTTCCAACAGGAATCCCCCCCCTCAAAGCAGAATATTCTTATCATGACAAAAAACTTAATATTAATGACAAGCAAAGGGGAAAGGAGGGTGAAAAACTCCGCTTGACCATACGAACAATTAAATAAAAATCATAATTTAACGAGGTGTTATAAATTGAGATTCCGGTTTGGTAAGTACATATTGTTCATGCTTTTGTTTGCCTTCGTGTATACCCTGGTTTTTCCTGTAATAACAGCGGCATCCAGCCCCACCATTAGCATAGATGGTAAGCAGCGTAGTTTCAGCCCGGGTGCTCAGATAGTTAACGACCGGGCTATGATTCCGCTGCGTTTTGTGGTGGAAGACGAGGCTCTGCAAGGAGAGGTTTTCTGGGATGGTTCCTTGCGCAAAGTGGCGATGAATTGTCTGGGTAAATACATAGAAATGTATATCAACGGCAATGAAGCCTGGGTGGATGGGGAAAAAAGGTATTTGGACTCTCCACCGTATATATTTGAGAATAGGACTTTTATACCATTGCGTTTCATGAGCGAAAATCTGGGGGCAACAGTTGAATGGGATGCGCAGAAAAACGCGGTATTAATCGACTTTGAATACCGGCCCCGGGTTTTTGCTTATTATTATCGTTCTATGCCTGAATATAAGGAAAATGTCAGTTTGTTTACTGATGTAGCTTTTCGTTGGTTTGAAACCAATGGAAAGGGAGAATTGTATTATGAATATCAGGATTGCTTTGCCGAAGCCCTTGATTTAGCCAGAAGCAAAGGGGTTAAAACTCATGCCAGTGTGGTACTGATGGGAAAGGACGTACTGCACCAGCTACTCGCTAATCCGGGGAACCGGGCTCGTTTGGCAGCTAATCTGTTAGATGTAGTGAAAAAGGATAATTATGACGGGGTAAACATTGATTTTGAATTACTGGACCCGGCTGATGCGGGAAATTTGACTTTGTTTCTGCAGGAATTGAAAACCTCTTTGGGGGTGGAAAAGGAACTATCGGCAGCAGTCTTTGCCCGCACCGGTAAGGAAAAATGGGCTACCCCCTATGAGTATGAGAAAATCGGACAGATTGCCGATTCCGTTGTGGTGATGGCTTATGATTACAGTTATTCTACTACAGCGGCGGGACCGATTGCCCCCCTTTGGTGGGTAAAAGAGGTTTGCGATTACATGCAAAAGGTGATTCCCCAGGAAAAGATATTGTTAGGTTTACCTACCTACGGATATGATTGGGGTCCCGCCAAGAAGGCGGCGACGGTTACCGCCGCCCGGCTGGAGGCCTTAGAAAAGCAATACAAATTGCAGAAGGACTTCGATTACCAAAGCATGAGCCCCCGCTATAGCTACTACGACCAGGAGGGGAAATACCACGAAATATGGTTAGAAGATACCAGCAGCCTGCGGGAGAAGCTTAATCTGGTACAAACGAACCGGCTGGGAGGAGTTTCTTTCTGGAGAATAGGTAATGGGTTTACGGATCTATACCGTTTGCTGGAGGGATGGCACGGAAAGTAAATAGGCAAAAACGCTGGGACTGCGAGGGCCGGCAGGGTACTTTTCCTGCCGGCCCTTATAATTTAATCCCCCTGCTCTTAGCGGTAAATGGTAATATTGATATGGAGGTGAGGGGTTGTCATTCCGGGCGCAGAATCTATTATGGCGTATTTTGTGCCGGGGTCGCCCAACTTGGGGTTTTAATTAATATGAGGTCATGATGAACTAAAAATTGATGGGAGGGGAAAGAATGAGTCCCGAACAACCCAGTTTATTTGAGGCGTTATCAGGAGAAGGAAAACAACGCCAGGAGCAGCAAAATACCCTTCCTAAAGGGATAATCTCTCCATTCCTGCCCGGAATTAAAGTGGGGGAAGCGTTCCCCGAAATCGCAGAATTTGCTTTGCTGGAAGAACTAGCGCATAATTGCCGTAGCTGCCGTTTGCGCGGTAGCTGCCGACAGGTAGTGTTCGGCGGTGGGGATAGGGAAAGTAAGCTGATGTTTATCGGAGAAGGGCCGGGGAAAGATGAAGATGAGCGGGGAATTCCCTTTGTAGGAAAAGCCGGGCAATTGCTGGACAAGATACTGGTAGCGGCGGAAATCCCACGTTCTGAGGTTTATATTACTAATGTGGTTAAATGCCGGCCACCAGGTAACCGTTTGCCTAGCCCGGATGAAGTACGGGAGTGCCGGAATTATTTGGATGCTCAAATAAGAATAATGCAGCCGGGCATAATCGTTTGCCTGGGGGCTATGGCCAGCCAGACGGTCATTGACCCTAAAGCGAGCATCTCCAAAGTACGGGGAAGGTGGCTGCAGCGGCAAGGGATTAGAATCATGGCTACTTATCACCCGGCGGCCTTGTTGCGCAATCCCTCCTACAAAAGACCGGCTTGGCAGGATTTTCAGATCATCAGGGATGAATTCAAAAGGAAATAAACATCAGAGATACGGAATAAACAACCGTTTAGAGGTCGAGGTGAAACTTTTGCATATTGAGGTTAAAAGCGATGAAGGGATGCAAAGATTAGGTCATGATCTGGCCCGGGTTTTGGAAAAGGGCGATATCGTTTATTTACGTGGGGTGCTAGGGGCGGGCAAGACTACCTTAGCCCGGGGAATTTCCCGCGGCTTGGGCTATAATGGGCGGGTTAACAGCCCTACCTTTACTTTGATGAATATCTATGAGGCCCCTGCAGACATTTTTCACTACGACCTTTACCGTTTGGAAAATACCGATATCTGCGATTTGGGATGGGAAGAATACCTGGAAGGAGACGGAATATCTTTGATCGAGTGGCCGGAAGCCGGAGAAGGGCAGTTTCCTCCGGAAGGCGTTTTTATAGATATTGAACTATGTTCTGATGACTATGAGCGGGAAAGGATAGTAAAGGTTTACGGCCGGGGAGAAAAATACCGGCATAAACTAGAGGAGTTGAAAACTTTTGTTGATACTAGCTATTGACAGCGCTACACCAGTAGCGGGGATAGCGTTGCTAGATGGCGACAGGCTTTTGCGGGAAGAATTCGGCAATTATAAGAAAACCCATTCACAGACCCTGATGCCCATGATTGATCGGGTTTTAAAAGAGTGTGATTGCAAAACAAGCGATTTGGCCGCTATAGCTGTTAGTGCCGGCCCAGGCTCTTTTACCGGATTACGCATAGGTATGGCGACTGCCAAAGGCTTATGCCTGGCCAGTGGCAAAGCCCTAATAGCTCTCGCCAGTTTGGATGCACTGGCTTATAACGTGCAATATAGCCAGGCCCTGGTTTGTCCCGTGCTCGATGCCAGGAAACAGGAAGTCTACACCTGCTTTTATGATGTTTCCGCCGGTTTACCCCGAAGATTAGCGGAAATGTCGGCCTGTTCACCCGCTGAGTTTATCGATAAAGCCCATTGCGTAGCCGAGGAAAACGGGCGGGAAAAAATCCTGCTTCTGGGGGATGCCTACCATCCGTATGAGGAGTTTTGGCAAAAAGAACTAGGGGAAAGGCTGTTGATAGCAGCACCACAGCATATGTACTCAAGGGCTGCCTCCCTGGCTAGCTTGGCCTACTCCGAGCTGAAAGCCGGGGCAGGGGGCGAAGACCTATTCACTTTGCGCCCCCATTATATTAGGTTATCTGAAGCGGAATACCGTTTGCAGAAGCGGATGATGGAAAGCGGAAACAGAGAAAATAGATAAAAGGAGCCTAATGCCGTGTTGAACACCCGGTATCTAATAAGAAAGATGACCCCGAGGGATATTGACCAGGTGATGATAATCGAAGAAAGTATCTTCACCTTGCCTTGGTCACGGGATTCGTATCTTAAAGAATTCGATAATAAGTATGCCAGCTATATGGTCTGCGATGTGCGGGGTGAAATAGCGGCTTATGCCGGCATCTGGATAGTATTTGAGGAGGCGCATATCACCAACGTAGCCGTTGATAAACGGTTTCACCGGCAGGGTATGGGGCAAGCCTTGATGGCGATAATGGAACAGCAAGCATGCCGGAAAAGAGCGGCCTCTATAAGGTTGGAAGTAAGGCCTTCCAATATAGCGGCCTTAAATATGTATAGGAAACTAGGTTATACCCAGGCTGGTCTACGCCGGGGGTATTATTCCGATAACCTGGAGGATGCCTGGCTGATGATAAAACGGCTAGATTAAACACTTTTGCAGATGAAACTAAAGTATATTAGTCAGATGAGTAAGAAATCGATAGAAAGGTGAATAATATGCCAGAAAGTATAATCCTGGGGATCGAGACCTCTTGCGACGAAACAGCGGCAGCCCTCGTTCGCAATGGAGAGGAAATCCTATCTAATATCGTGAATTCCCAGATTGATATACATAGGCAATTTGGTGGGGTGGTCCCGGAAGTTGCCTCGCGTAAACATATCGAGAATATAGCCGGGGTAGTAGAAAAGGCATTTTCCGCAGCCCGGTTGGAGCATTCCGATATCGATGCGGTAGCAGTAACTAACAGGCCGGGGTTAATCGGTGCGTTACTGGTGGGGGTTTCCTTTGCCAAGGCATTCGCTTATGCTCTGGATAAACCCCTGCTAGCGGTAAACCATCTGCACGGGCATATTTACGCCAATTTTTTGGAGCATAAAAACATAGAATTTCCCGCTGTTTGCCTGGTGGTTTCCGGGGGACATAGCAGCCTTCTTTTGATGAACAATCGGAATGAAATGAAAACGATAGGAGAGACTCGTGATGATGCCGCCGGGGAGGCATTTGATAAAGTGGCGCGGTTCTTAGGTTTGGGCTACCCCGGCGGGCCTGCTATACAGGAAGCCGCTGCGAAGGGAAAAGCCGGCCAAGTACAATTGCCTCGGGTTTTCCTGGACCGGGACGATTTTGAGTTTAGTTTTAGCGGCCTTAAAACCGCCGCTATGAACCAGTGGAATAAGATGCAGCGTAGAGGTGAGGGTGATGTATTCGCTATGGCTGCCGAATTCCAGATGGCCTTAGTTGAGGTCCTAGTAGAAAAAAGCATCAAAGCGGCGAGGCGTTATCAAGTGAAAACGGTTCTGTTAGCTGGGGGGGTAGCTGCTAACCAGGAGTTACGGCGTTTAATGCAAAAGAAGGCAGAGGAAAACAGCTTGCAGCTCTACTATCCTTCTTTGGGACTCTGTACGGACAATGCGGCTATGGTTGCGGCCAATGCCCATTACCACTATATAAACGGGAATTTTGCCCCCCTTTCGTTAAACGCTTACCCTAGCCAATTGTCCCTGTGAAAAATGCCTGTGGATAATGTGGATAAGTCTGTTGATAATTGGTATTCCTTAGTTTGTTGGCCTCAGGGCAAATTGATGTTTGCTTTTGTAATTTGATAGATACCCCGATAATTGAAAAATATC
>CAYRCG010000047.1:0-14085 GCA_964422685.1 uncultured Syntrophomonas sp.
TGGCAAGAACAGTTTAAAGAGATAACACAATACAACGAGGAAGAAGCCATGTCTATTGCCGAAGCGAAGGCCATGAAAAGCCTCCGTGACAAAATGGGGGAGAACAAAAGAATAATAAGTCGGAAAAGAAGGTTCCTCTCTTCGCCTAGCGATTCAATTGTTAGAATTCAGTTATCGGTTGAAATCATAGAGGATATAGCCCGGGCCGAGCCAATAAATGTTAGTCCCGATGGCAATTGAATATTTCATATGATATAATATCTACGATATATACCCCGTTTTAACGACGCTTAAAAGCAATTATTGCTAGCTGGGTTTTGGCGTAAGGCTGGGACTAAGGACGGGGCCTATAGAAAATTTACTGCTTAAAGGAACATGCGACTATATTACTTCGCGATAATGTGGAGGGAGACTGTATATTTGCTAGAAAAGGAAAGTAGAATTGTTCTGCCCGATAACCAACAAGCGGCAGTGTTTTTTGGTCCCGGCGACGAAAATTTCCGACACCTAAGAAGTATTTCACCGGCAGAGATTTATGCTCGGGGAACAGAGATTTACATTAAAGGTAATGAGGAAGATGTTGGGCAAAGCCTTGATTTAATTAATAGTCTATTAGATATGGTGGATAAAGAACAGCAATTGGGCATTAGTGACATAGATTATCGTCTTTCACTGATTAAAAAGGGAGAGAGGGCTAAGCATCAAGACATTGTTTCCTCCCTAATCCTGAATACCGCACGGGGCAAAGCGATAAAGGCAAAAACCCTGGGACAAAAAAAATATATTAAATCTATATTGAGGGATGATGTGGTTTTCGCCATCGGACCGGCTGGGACAGGCAAAACTTACCTGGCGGTGGTTATGGCGGTACGGGCCCTTAAAAATAAGGAAGTTGAAAGAATCATCCTAGTGCGCCCGGCGGTAGAAGCAGGCGAAAAGTTGGGATTTTTACCAGGTGATTTTATTGAAAAGATTAATCCCTATTTACGGCCTTTATATGATGGACTTTTTGATATACTTGGGGTAGAAATAACTCAACGATACCTGGAAAAGAATATTATTGAGGTAGCACCCTTAGCATATATGCGGGGGAGGACGCTAAACGATGCTTTTATTATTTTAGATGAAGCTCAGAATACGACTCCGCAGCAGATGAAGATGTTTCTGACCCGTCTGGGATTCGGTTCTAAGGCAGTCATAACCGGTGATATAACACAGGTTGACTTGCCCAAAGAGGAATACTCAGGTTTAATTGAGATTCGGAAAATATTGGGACAGGTGTCAGGGGTATCTTTTGAATATTTAACCAAGGAGGATGTTATTAGGCATCCTTTAGTACAAAAAATTATTAATGCCTATGAAACATATGAGGCTCGGGTAGATAATAAAAGCCCTAAAGGGTATATGTGATGCGGAATAATGCGCCTAAAGGAATATCCCCGTCCTACCGGAGGAGCGTATAATATAAATGAAAATTAACACTATCCTCGGTTTTTTGTGGAAAGGTATGTATGGTTTCCTTAGCCGGCCTACCACTAGAAAGACTCTGGGGGTATTAATATTTTTTTCCATAACTATATTTATTCTATTTTCTAAATTTACCCCCACTCAGGTTAGATTGAAACCCGATGAAGTGGCGCAACGCAATATTCAATCTAATATTACCGCGGTAATAATAGATGAAAAGCAAAGTAATGAATTGCGCAAGCAAGCCGCAAATAAGGTACAAAAGGTTTATCAAGGCGACCAATATGCACTTTCCAATACAGAAACTGAGATTAATAGTTTTTTTTCTACGGCTAAAGAAATAGTAAACTCTACAGGCAACCAGGACGTGTTGGAAGATTTGCTTGATAGTACTAGTAAGCGAAAAGGATACCTGGACCTGAAGCATAGTAGGCAGGAACTTGCGGCCTATCTTATGGAAACCTCCATAGCGGATATAGAAACTATGCGGCAAACTTCGATAATGCTAGTTCGGGGGATAATGAGCAAACCCCTGACGGACGATGCTATAAAGGGAGCAAGCGAACAGCTTGATAAACAGCTTGATGCGTTGGCATTTGCCCCCCAAGCCCAAGAGGTTATGAAGCTGGTTATAAGTAATTCCCTTAGGCCTAATTTGGTGTTTAATCAGGAAGCGACCAACAAGGCTGTAGAAGAAGCGATGGCCATGGTGCAACCGGTTCAAAAGACTATAAAGGCCGGCGAAATAATCGTCCGGGAAGGTGATCGGGTTACAGAAGAGCAGATATCTGTTCTGGAGCAACTAGGCATACAACGAAGCAAAAGTTATCCTTTTACTATTCTCGGTGCGGGGTTATTTGTTTTCCTGAGCTTTTGGCTTATAATTGAATTTCTACGCCGTTATTATCAAGAAATATTCGAAAATGACCGCCTAATGCTGCTCATCGGATTGGTATTTATAATTATATTGTTAATAACTCGCTTTCTTACTATAATCAAATTTAGCAACCAACCAGATATGAACAATCTAATGGCCTATATGGCCCCGGTGGCTGCCGGATCAATGCTAATTGCTATCTTATTGGATAATCGTCTAGCTTATTTTCTTACTATGATGATGGCTTTATACGTAGGACTATTGGCTGATGGCAACCAGCTCTTTTACGGGATAACTGCTTTTGTGGGTGGATCTGTGGGGGTATTTCAGGTCTACAGACTCAACCAAACCTCTGATTTGGCTCGATCTGCCCTATATATTGCTTTAGCCAACATGGTTACCATAACGACCCTATTCCTGATAGGGGGCAATTTCAGCCTGAACCTGGTAATAACCGGCTTGCTCATAGGGGCGATTAACGGTATATTCTCGGCAGTTCTGATGATCGGCGCTTTGCCTTATTTAGAAAGCGCCTTTTCCATTACCAGTATGAACAAGCTACTTGAATTATCTAACCCCAATCATCACCTTTTGCGCCGACTCTTGTTGGAAGCCCCGGGGACTTATCACCATAGTCTAATGGTGGGAAATCTAGCCGAAGCTTCCGCTGAGTCTATCGGGGCCAATCCCCTAATGGTCAGGGTGGGAGCCTATTACCATGATATCGGTAAAATCAAAAGACCTAATTATTTTGTGGAAAATCAACAAGGTTTTGATAATCCCCATGAAAAGATTTCACCGGCTCTCAGTGCCCTCATTATCACCTCTCATGTTAAGGATGGCGTGGAAATGGCTCGGGAGGCTAGGCTTCCCCAAACTATAATAGATTTTATAGAACAACATCACGGCACTAGCCTTACCAAATATTTCTATAGCCGAGCCATGGAGGAAGACTTAGAAGGGAAACTTGGTGAGGAAAGTTTTCGCTATGAGGGTCCCAAGCCCAGACGCAAGGAGGTGGCCTTGGTGATGTTGGCTGATTCCGTGGAGGCGGCGGTGCGTTCCTTAAGCAACCCAAGCCCGGATAGAATCAGGAATATGGTTCGCCTATTGATTAAAGACAAGTTAAATGATGGGCAATTAGAGCTTTGTGATTTAACTTTTAAAGATTTAGATATTATCGGCAACTCCTTTTGCAAAACCCTAGAAGGGATGTATCATAAGCGGATAGAGTATCCGGAAACCATAGTAAAAGAGTTGGAAAAGGGGAGAGAGAGCCATGGAAACCATGATAATAAACCAGCAGAATAAAATTAATTATACCCGGGAAATGCAACAGGTTATTCTCAATGTGGCAAACACCGTGGCAAAAATGCTAAAATTGTCTTCAAGCACGGAATTAAGCATTATGATCGTGGACAATAGCTATATTAAAGAACTGAATCTAATTTACCGCGGCGAAAATAGTCCCACGGATGTTCTTTCCTTTGCTATGAATGAACTTAGTGAAGATGAGATGGAAATCGATATGCCCGGTGGAATTAATATCCTGGGTGATATCATAGTTTCTCTAGAAAGGGCAGTTATTCAGGGAGAGGAATACGGTCATAGTGTAGAAAGGGAACTGGGTTATTTGATTGCCCATGGCATGCTTCACCTTCTGGGATACGACCATGAAAATGAGGAAGAACGTAGTTTAATGCGAAATCTAGAAGATAAAATCATGCGAAAAGTTAATTTGGAAAGGTAGAACTCTAGAAGTGAAAGGAACTGGGCTAAAAAGCAGTTTTACCTATGCCATGATAGGGATTGCTTATGCTTTTCGGCAGGAAAGAAATATGGTAATCCACGGGGTGGCAGCTATTATAGCCGTGGGCCTAGCATGGTTCCTACAGATAAGCCGCTGGGAATGGGGTTTGCTAATAACCACTATATTTATGGTTCTGATAGCGGAAACCGTTAACACCGCTATAGAAAAGGTCGTGGATTTGCATATAAAAGATTATCACCCATTAGCGAAGGCAGCCAAGGATTTGGCAGCGGGGGCTGTTTTGCTAAGTGCTATCATGGCCGTTATTATGGCCATTATTATTTTCGGACCTTATTTTTCAGGTTTAATAGGAGGCAGCTAAAGATATATGATAAGCAGGGAAAATTTACTTAAAATAGCTCGTGAGGCGCAAAAAAATGCCTACGCCCCTTATTCCCATTTTTCTGTTGGGGCTGCTCTTCTATCTGCAAAGGGTAAGGTTTATACAGCCAGTAATGTGGAAAACTCATCTTATGGGTTAAGTATATGTGCAGAAAGGGCAGCGGTGTTTAATGCGGTTAACGCTGGGGAAAGGGAGTTTGTTTTACTTGCGATAACATCTAGTGGTAAGGACTACATATTCCCCTGCGGCGCCTGTTTACAGGTAATGGCTGAGTTTTCCCCGGAAATGGGTTTAATTATTTCTGATGGGAATGACAATTATCAGGAATATGCTTTAAAAGATATGCTGCCGCTAATTTTTTCGTTGGAAAAACAGGAGGAGCAATATAAATGAAATCTGGATTTGTAAGTATTGTGGGCCGGCCCAATGTAGGAAAATCCACCCTGCTTAACGCTATTATAGGAGAAAAAATCGCCATAGTATCTGAAAAGCCACAGACTACTCGAACCAGAATTCAGGGCATATATACCTGCGATAAAGGACAGGTGATTTTCGTTGATACCCCGGGCATTCATAAACCCAAACACATGTTAGGTGAATATATGGTGAAGGTATCTAAGCGTAGCCTGGAAGAAGTGGACATTATATACTATATGACGGATATAACCAGGTCCTTTGGCGGTGGTGAAAGTTTTATCATTGAGCAATTAAAAGATGTAAGGGTGCCGGTTTTTTTATTGGTCAATAAAATAGATTTAGTCGGTGAACAAGAAGTTGAGGATTATATACAAATATTTAGCCGACAAAGGAGCTTTACCGAAATCATACCTCTATCTGCTGCTTGTGGTACTAATATCCAGCCATTATTGGACAGAACTTTTAATGTATTACCGGAAGGTCCTTTTTATTATCCGGAAGATGACCTTACGGACCAACCTATAAATATGCTAGTTGCCGAATTGATTAGGGAAAAGGCCCTAATACTTACGCGCGATGAGGTCCCACATTCATTGGCAGTAGAGATAGAGGAATTCAATCAACAAGCAGGCAAAAAGGTCTACATCAGGGCCGCAATTTACCTGGAAAGGGATTCGCAAAAAGGCATAGTAATTGGCAAGAAGGGACAAATGTTAAAAAATATCGGGGAACAGGCCCGAGTTGATATAGAAAGATTAATTGGTGCAGTCGTTTATTTAGACCTATGGGTTAAGGTTAAAAGGAATTGGCGCGATAATGAGAATACTTTGAACCAGTTGGGTTACCGAGTGTAACAAAAGGATGACGATTATGTTAGCAAATTACCTAGAATCTACCAACTTACAAGCCCAGGCTGGTACTAGCGATATAGAGCTCTTGTGCCAACAAGCCTGGCAAAATGGAATGGTGGCCGTTTGTGTTAACCCCTTCCGCCTGGAACTAGCCTGCCGACTTCTAGCCAGTACTCCGGTCAAGGTTTGCACAGTAATAGCTTTCCCTTTAGGGGCCGATTGCTGGAAAAGCAAAGTAAATTCTGCACGCTGGGCTTTGCAAGTGGGGGCAGCCGAATTGGATATGGTGATGAATATCGGAGCTTTCAAAGAGCGTAATTACCGGCAGGTGGAAACGGAGATAAAAGAAATTATCCGTTTGAAGGAAGACCATCCATTTCTACTTAAAGTCATTGTAGAAACTGCTTTACTCAATCGGGAAGAAATACGCGATGTAAGCGTTTTGCTTAGTAACAGCGAGGCAGACTTTATCAAAACCTCTACGGGTTTTTCTAGCCGGGGTGTTAATTTGGAGGACATAGAGATAATTAAAAAAAACCGCGGAAGAAAAGACCTGAAAATTAAGGCCAGTGGGGGCATAAAAAACCTGGATTTTGCTTTAAAATTGATTGCAGCGGGGGCAGAAAGAATAGGAAGTAGCAATGCCTCGTTATTAATTAGGGATTACCGGCTAAAAAAGGAGCTAGCGGGAAACGACCTGTTTTAGGCCCGATATCCCGAGGTGATGAATAAATGTATTTACGAAGCCGAGCCATAATAATTAAAAACGCAGATTATCGGGAAGGCGACAAATTGGTCACCCTGTTCAGTGAGCATGAAGGTAAAATGAGGGTGATAGCACGGGGCACAAAAAAACCCCGTAGTAGTTTACGGGCTTGTGTCCAGCCTTTTTGCCATTCTTCACTTTATTTCAGCCGGGGAAAAGGGATAGATTTAATAACCCAGGGAAAATTGCTAGAATTCTATGGTGATACCCGGGAGGATTTTGAACGTTCCTTATACGCCCTGTATTTGATGGAATTACTTGATAAAAGCCTAATGGAAGGGGTAGCTATCCCCAGCCTTTATTATTGCACCCTTGAGGTCCTTTCATGTCTTAACCATTACGGTTATAATCCCCTTTTAATACGATATTTCGAAATGAACCTGTTAAAGAATCTGGGTTATAGTCCGCTACTGCATCGATGCGTACTATGCGGAAGAAAAGATGACTTGAGGCTATTTAGCCTCGCCGAAGGCGGAATGTTATGCTGTGCTTGTGGTTATCAGGTTTCCGGAGTAATCAGCTTGAACAAAGAAACCATAGCCCTGGCAGGTCTTTTGGGAAAGTCTCGTCCGATCACTTTGGAAAGGGTAAGGGCCTCAAAAATCGCCCAGCATGAATTGGAAATATTCTTGGAAAGGTATCTGGAATATCACTTAGAAAGAAGATTTAACCTAAAAAGGGCCATATCCATTATGAAAAGAGCCATGCCCAAATAAGAAGCACAAATTTGGTAACCTTATATTTCAGTTATGAGCTGCCCGGTATCCTGCAAATTATAGTTTCCTAGGCCCGCTAATTCCGCTTTAAAGGCCGTAGATTTTACTATTTCCAAAACGACATTTATCTCTTCTTTGTCCAGGTCTTCTTTTCTCAATACTAAGTCGTAGGTTTCTTCCTGAAGGGGAACGAATTCGATCTCTGGTACCTGCATGGCAGCTTTCTCGTTGCCCAAACCGAGGTTTCCCTCCCCCCGCGCTACCGCACTAGCTACTGCCAGGTGGGAGCTTTCTACCTTTTCATAGCCACTGATTCCAAGGCGATCCAGCCCCATCTGATATAAATGCCCGTCCAGTAATACCCGGGTACCACTGCCTGATTCTCGGTTGACGAATTGAACATCAGGTCGGGTTAAATCCTTCCATCCTTTGATCCCTAGGGGATTGCCTGCGGGAACATAAAAACCCTGCATACGCTTTGCTAGATGTATTGAAATGGTGGGTATGCCAGGAACAAGATAACGGGCAAAGGGGGTGTTATAGATATTGCTGTTACTATCCCATAGGTGGACACCGATTAGATCTGCCTCTCCGTGATAGAGTTGAAGAAGGCCGGCAAAACTACCGACATTGTGGCGAAAAGCCCGGCATCCTTGGCTATGACTTTCTAGATGGCGACTTAAAACATCTAATAACAAATCTTGTCCACATATTACTAAGCCTGGGGAGCTGGAAAGGTAGTCTTGCCGGGAGGGCTGGAAAACTGGGGTTATAGATTTCTCCGCTACCGCTACCGGTTGTGACCTCTTGCCCTGTCTAATATAAAACTCAACGTCCCGCTGTTCTATCCTAATCTTCCGGCCTATTCGGTAAGCGGGGAGTTCCCCGCGCTTTACCATCTCATAAACGGTATACTTGGTGATTTTTAGTATGTTGGCGACTTCTTGGGGGGTTAGGGAATCATCTTTCTTCATAGTTTTGGACCTCCAAATCTGCTGTTAAAAGTCTAACATAATATAAGATGCTTGCATAATAGTAGGCATTGCCTAGGTGTAGGTCCTTCGGCACGGAACACTGCGCAGTACTATTATTTAACAGCGGTAAATAGCGGAGTCAAGATTTGAAGGCAGGTTGATGTCGTTAATGGCAATCATAAGCCCTTCCATTATTCATCGCAATTTTCACGCGCGGTGTGCACTATGATTAACGAAGGGTGCCACGCTTTTTGGGGTTAAGATTGCCACATCGCTACGCTCCTTGCAATGACTGGGCGATCGCCGTGTTCAGCGCCAAGATGGGGCGGTCGCTATGTTACGCGCCACAAGCGACAGGTGAGTTTTCATAGCAATGATAAGGATGCTAAGAATGACATTGCCTTATTATCCCGCAAATTATTCTACAGCATCTACTAGACCCCTAAAAGCGGAATGGAGGTTTTCCTGACTCAGTTCCCATACTGTACGCCCTACCCGGGGCAAATCATGTATCCTCTCTCAGGTAGGAATAGGGTCAGCTATACGCTCATAGCCAAAATAATCAGCCAGGAGGGATAATTTCTCTATATTATGCTCCCACTCCTTGGTATTAATCTTGTTGGGTATAATAAGGTCAATCCCCCCATTATTCAACCTTGTATTTCGCCATAGTTCTTCTATAGATTTCAGTTCCTCCAACTCATCGGTAGCAGCCAGATCAGTGCAGACTATTAATGTTTCTGCAACTGGACCCAGGAAGCAGCAATCTTCCTGGGAGGCCGGCAATAAAAATGAATAATCATGAGCCGGTTTTGTTAGCTCGAATGAAAAATCCGCTGCAGGTAAACCTTTTGCCCCCGAAGGGAGTTCCCACAGGTCTATGCCCAGACGAGAGCTGAATAACTTAGCTGGGCTCCCACCTTCTGGAACGTTTCCCTGCGGACTAATATCCAACCAATGGCGCAGTCTTTCGTTTCGGCCTAAAACCCCAACCAACACTTTATAACCTCTACTATTTAAGCCGCGCGCCAGATTAACTGTTATCGTTATTTGACCGCAAGCGGGATGGCCGGAGGCAACCATGATAATCTTCATCAAAATTCACCCTCCCTAGTCATTAGCACATTAAGAATTTTGGGGTAAATGCCCTATTCCAGCAAAATTACTAGGCAATGCTTTGCCAATCTGGCAACGGAGTTGGGGTGCAAGCATATTGTGGAATCATTATATATTATATACAGCCTATCTTATACTATATCAGACTTGATAAAAATTATGGTTATTTTCTGGCTCGGTCACTGTTACGCGGTCCTTCCGAGGTTTAGAGAATAGTGATGTAAAAATGTTTAAAGCCAATTCAATGGTCAAGGTCTGATAATAATCCCGTTAAGCCGAACTATTAATGCATAATAATCTGGGCTAGCTGATTAACAAAGATGGTCACTGCTATACCTAGGACCAGAGGAAGAAAGGCGGAGAAAAGAGTCCAGCGGGCACTATGGGTTTCTTTATATATAGTATAAAGGGTGGTACCGCAGGGGAAATGCAGCAGGGAGAAGAGCATTACACATAGGGCGGTTAGCCAGGTCCAACCGTTATCCAGCAACAGAAGGCGCAGTGCGTTTATACTATCCAATTCTACCAGGCTACCAGAGGAAATATAACCCATGATAAGAATGGGCAGGATAATCTCATTGGCAGGCAATCCGAGAAGAAAGGCAATAAGGATAATGCCATCCATGCCCATAAGCTGACCTAGGGGACTGAGCCAGTCCGATGCTAAGATAAAGACACTATTGCCGCCGTAATAACTATTGGCCAATATCCAGATTAGAGCACCTGCAGGGGCAGCGATAATAACTGCACGCCATAGGACAAATAAGGTGCGGTCCAACAGTGAGCGAATAAGGATTTGACCCAGTTGGGGGCGGCGAAAGGGGGGGAGTTCCAGCACAAAAAAAGAGGGCATACCCTGCAGAAGGGTACGGGAAAGAAAAAAAGAAACCAAAAGGGCGATCCCTATGCCACTCAGGATTACTCCCAGCACTGATAAAGTAGCCAATATGGGGCTATAAGCCCTAGAAACCAGGGTGCCGATAAAGATAGTGGCTAGGGTGATAAGTAAGGGAAAGCGACCATTACATACGGAAAAACTGTTGGTCAATATGGCTATAAGCCTTTCCCGGGGTGAATCGATAATTCGGCAGGAAATAATCCCGGCGGCATTGCAGCCAAAACCCATACACATGGTTAAACACTGCTTTCCGTTGGTTCCCGACCGGCGGAAAAGATTATCCATATTAAATGCTACCCGGGGGAGATAACCTAAATCCTCCAGCAGAGTGAACAGGGGAAAGAATATAGCCATAGGGGGGAGCATAACTGAGATAACCCAAGCAAGTGTACGGTATGATCCCTGGATTAGCAAACCGCTAAGCCATGTTGGCGTGCTGACGGCCTGACAGATTTCAAGCAATCGATCTCCCAACCAGAACAAGCCGGTTGCTAACAATTGGGATGGATAATTAGCCCCTATTATAGTAATCCAGAGAATAAGGGTGAGTAAAAGCAACATAATAGGAAATCCTAGCCAGCGGGAGGTTAGAATATCATCCAGGGTTGCCGAAAAATCACGCCGCGGGTTTTTAACTTTTACCGCTTTACCGGCGATATGCCCCGCCCGCTGATAGATAGTAGCAACAATGTTATCCTTTATTGCGGCGGTATCTGGGGGCAGCAGATGCTCTATTTCTCGATAGGAGGGTGAATTTGGGTTGTTTATTGCAGGCATAAGGCTAAATCCTTTTCTAATATTTGTCGGGCCTTTTCATTTTGTTTAACATTTGCGATATCCTCCAGGATGCTATAGTCTCTTTCTAACAAACGCAATGCTACCCAGCGGTGATTAATCCAGTCCGGGAGGTAGGGGGATAGCCTTTCCTCTATGTTTTTTATAACGGCCTCCAATTTCGGATCATAGGTAAGTAGTTGCGGGCGAATAACAATCTTTCCGGAAATCATATCGTCTAATATATTTTTTAACGCCTCCAAACCTACTCCACTACGGGCGGAGGTAGCAACAACCGGTATACCAAGTTGTTGTGACAGTATAGCTGTATCAATATGGATTCCCTTTCTTTTGGCTTCGTCCATTAGGTTAACGCAAACTAACACCCGCTCGGTGATTTCCATGATCTGCAGAACCAGATTCAGGTTGCGCTCCAGACAGGTTGCATCGCAAACCACTATGGTCACATCCGGGCGGGAAAAACAGATGAAATTGCGGGCTACTTGCTCGTCTGAAGAATTAGGATGCAAAGAATAGGCCCCGGGGAGATCTATCAGGATGTACTGGCGGTTGCGATGGCAAAAAGCACCTTCGGCCTTTATTACGGTTTTCCCCGGCCAATTACCCGTGTGTTGTTTTAGCCCGGTCAGACGGTTAAATACAGTACTTTTGCCTACATTGGGGTTACCGGCCAGGGCTATAGTAAAACCATTTTGTTTTTCAAGAACGTTTCTAGTAGTTCTAGTTAAAGGGGTACTATCGGTTGCCATAGGATACTCCTTTCATTAGAGGTATTAATCTACATTTACGAGTATTTGAGCTGCATCTTCGTTGCGCAAGGCTATTACAGTACCCTTGACTAAATATGCCGTTGGGTTGCCGGCGGGGTTCCGGCGAATGACTTTTGTTATCGCCCCCGGTATGAAACCCAAATCCAGGAGCCGGCGACGCTCATTACCTAAAATAAGAATTTCTGTAACCCGGACACTAGTCCCTTTAGGGGTATCTGCCAAGGAAAAGAAAACCGACACGATCTCACCACTTTCTGTTAATATCCAAGCTACAAATATCCCGCATTAGGCCAATATATAGTCTTAATTAATCTATTAGATTTACAGCAGTTTGGTGTTTGTCCGGGATTATGTATATACAAAGCTGAATTAACAATAATTCCATCCTTATATGCGCTAACCGAAGCAGGGCTGGGTACTTTTTCGCATTTTCGCGTTTTTCGCCATTTTAGGCATAACGAAGGATACTAATTTGCTTTTTTCAATACTCTTTATGCTAGTAATACCTGTTATGGGGAAAGTAGAAGAATAGGCGGGCGGGAATAGGATTATAGTGCATGGGTATTAGCCCTCTGGAAAAACTATCTCTTTAATTATCCTGACCACAAGGAGATAATTAGTTCCGGGTTATCACCCGAAAAAAACCAGAGGGCATTACCCCTTAGGAATTAGTCTGTTAGACTAGGGCACAAAGTTCTCGACAGTTTATTCACCCTTGAAAACCGCTTTTCGTCGCTCCATAAATGCATTCATACCTTCCTTTTGATCCTTAGTAGCAAAAAGGCTGCAGCATTTATCTATCTCCATGCGTAAGGCGGTATTGATATCAATATTTACGCCCTGCTGTATGGATTCTTTTAATTTCATCATAGCCAGCGGGGGTTTTTTGCTCAGCGGAAGGGCGAATTCCTTTACTATCTTCATAAGCTGTTCGGAAGTTGTTACTTGATCTATCAAGCCGTAGGATAAAGCGGTTTCCGCTCCTATAGTATCCCCGGTAAACATCAACCTTTTAGTCAAACGACTACCTATCAACCGGGGAAGTCTCTGACTGCCACCTGCTGCCGGGAATATTCCTAGGTTGATTTCCGGAAAACCGAATTTGGCAGTATCCGCTGCGATACGGAAATCGCAGGTGAGACATAATTCCACTCCTCCGCCGAAGGCAAAGCCCTCAACAGCAGCGATTGTAGGTACAGGCAAGTTAGCAATTCTATTAAAAACCTGATGAATGGGTTCGATATAGGCTCTGGCTTGCTCGGGATTGCAGGAAACCATCGCTTTAATATCTCCCCCGGCGGCAAAAACCTTCTGGTTGCCGCTTATAACTAACACCCGTACCTGCTTATCCGCGGAGATCATGTCGATGGCTACCCCTAATTCTTTGATCATTTCACTCGATAGGGCATTCATCGTTTCCGGGCTGTTTAGGGTCAATATGCAAATGCCCTCCTCGATGTCAAATTGTAAATTTTTAAACTGCATTTTAACACCTCCTTTTATAGCTTAATCACTGTCTTAACTCACATAATTTGTAAAAAAACATTGGCTTGCATAAGCATTCAACCAAGTAAGGCGATTTCCCTTGGAATTATATTTATGCAAGCCCAAGGTAAAATGGGGGTTTAGAAAAACGAGTCATAAGCCTGTCATTAATTGCAATAGGTAACACTTGTCATCTTTTAACCTAAATCCGGAACAGTCGGTGCTAGACATGCATTCGAAAAATGCCGCTTCAAAATTAATCTGACACATACTGGTATAAGTACAAACATATATTATCCGTATCTTTACTATTCCCCCCTGCAACGAACAAAAATAATCTATGAATTGCTCGAGGCTACTCATTTAGCCCAACTCATTTCCCACAATTCCTACTCCAACCACACAAGAATAAGGCTGGCCGCCTAAGTTGTGCGCCAAGCCGATTCTGGGGTTATCCAGCTGTCGTTTACCGGCCTTGCCATGGAACTGTAGCCAGGATTCATAAAGCATTCGGATACCGCTTGCGCCTATTGGATGACCGAAGGATTTCAACCCCCCGTCTGGGTTTACCGGCAATCCTCCATCCAGATCAAAAAATCCATCCATAAGGTCTTTCCAGCCTTGACCACGTTCGCTAAACTGTAGGTCCTCATAAATAATCAATTCGGTAGGAGTAAAACAATCGTGGACTTCAGCCAGGCTTATCTGTTCCCTGGGATTGTTTATACCGGCTTCACGATAAGCGGCCTGACCGGCATAATAGGTTTCAAAGGCGGTAGTAAAATCATAACTCTGGTGTT
>CAYRCG010000048.1:0-9412 GCA_964422685.1 uncultured Syntrophomonas sp.
TCGCAATCTGCACCGCCGAGCTGCTCAGTTCTTCGATGTTAGCCGATAATTGTTCAGCAGTCGCCGCTACTTCTTCTGCTGATTTGTTGATATCGGTGGAAGTCTTCAGCTCTTCTGCCATTTCGCTTAATTCCTGACTGGCCACATTTATCTCGGCTAGAGCCTTGCCCTGCTCTGCTACCGCTTTGGCGATTTCGCGGGTGCCGCTGATGGTTTCCTCGGAAGCGGAGGCGATACCCTCGCTGCTGGCAAGGTAATCATCGGCCCCTTGCAACAGTACATTGGAATTCTCTACCAAACGGCCTAATGTTTCATTATATTGGTTGAAGAGCTCTCCCATCTTCTCGAAGCCGTCCACGCTATCCTGTATGCCTTTTTGCATCTCTTCGAAATCCTGCACGGTTTTGTTGATGTCTCCTACCACTACTTCGACTCCGGAGCGGATCTCCTCCACCACCCCGCGGATATCCCGAGCAGAGCGTTCCGAGGTCTCGGCCAGGTTGCGCACCTCATCCGCTACTACGGCAAAGCCCCGTCCGTGTTCCCCGGCCCGGGCGGCCTCGATGGCGGCATTTAATGCCAAAAGGTTGGTCTGATCCGCTATCATCACCACTGCCTGCACTATATCCCCGATCTGCTGGGACTGTTTTTCCAATTCTTCTATCCTGCGGGCGGACTGCTGGTTTTTTTCCCCTGCTTCTTTGAGCTGTGTAACCATAGCCTGCATCCCTTTGATAGCCTCCCCGGCCCCTTCGGCTCCGTTTAAAGCCGCTTGGTTCAATTTTTGCAAGACCTGGTTTAAGTCCTGGGCGGAGCGATTGAGCTGTACACTGGAAACCCGCATCCCCTCCGCACCGTTACCCATCTTTTCCCCATCTGCCGCTACTGTCTCTACCAAATGGGAGAACTCCTGTGCTGCGGCGTTGGATTCCTCAATCCCCGCTAAGAGTTGCTCTGAAGCCGAAGCGATCCTTTCCGCCATGGCCTGCTGTTTAGCCAAGGTGCGGGCCCGGGCCTTATCCTGGGCCATCTTTCGGGCAATCTCTCTTTTCCTAGCGAGATCATCGCCCTCTTCCGCCTTGACTGCTATTCCGGTTTTTTCTGTAATGGTCGATGCCGGTTTTGCCAACTTCTTTGCCATTAATTAACCCTCCTTTAATCCTCACTTCGTTTCTACATAACTCTCAGATTCGCACCCCGGCGAAAAAGTTGCCCTTCGGAATGATACCCCACTCCGTTTATCTCAATTTCATTCTGTCTGCCGGTATCGATATCTAATGCCGAAACATGCAAAATGCCATTGCCGTCAATAGAAAAGGTCACATCGATGCTGGCTTCGCCTATTGCCGCTTTTCTTATACCGGATAAATGAAACCTGCCTAAAGAAATATAACCCGTTTCGCTATCCGGCTCGCTCATTTCATCCCTTTGTAATATGTGAATAATCACCTCCTCTTGTTGGTCTTCAACCGTAGTAAAAAGCTTAGCTTCTACACAAGGGTAAGGTGTATTAGCAGCTATAAGGGGGATAAATTTCCCCTCATAATCCTCGATTCCCAAAGTATGGCTGGTAACGTCGAAAAGTTTAACATCCTTAACCTGTCCCGAAAGCATACCCGCCTTCAATGCCGCTCCCATCGCCACCACTTCATCGGGGTTAATCTCGGTCCTAATTGCTGCCGTTGGGAAAATATCCGCGACTAATTCCCTGAATCCCGGCATCCGGGAAGAACCACCCGCAAATACTACTACATCTACCCAGTTTTCATCCACCCCCGCCCGTTCCAGGGTTTGTGTAATCAGTTCCCGGAGCTCTTGATAGAGCTCTCGGCAAAGGTGGTTAAATTGCTCCCGTTGCAGAGGCTGGTTAATATGCAAGGGACCGGTTGAACCCATACTGATATAGGGGACTAAAAGGGAGGATTCTTGGACCGTAGAAAGGTCTAGTTTCGCTTTCTCTGCATTAATATAGATCTGCTGCATCGCCACCATATCACTCCCCAGGTCTATCCCGTTCACTTCCCGGAAATTCTGTACTATGTATTCGGTAAGGCGCCGGTCGAAGTCCATTCCACCCAGGCTGCTGGAGCCACCGGTGGCTTTTACCCGGCAAATCCCCTCTCGGTATTCCATAAAGGTGATATCAAAGGTCCCTCCTCCGAGGTCTAAAACCAATATGTGTTCTTTTTCTGCCTGTTCCGCGGCATAGGCTAGGGCCGCTGCAGTAGGTTCATTAAGAAGCTGCAATATTTTCAGGCCGGCTAATTCACCCGCAAGGTAGGTAGCCTGCCTTTGGTTATCATCAAAATAAGCGGGGACGGTAACTACCGCGGCCTTTATTTCTTGGCCTAGGTATTCCTTAGCATAAGCCGCCAATTTACGGAGGATTAAGGCGGAAATCTCTACCGGGGAATAGCTGCGTCCCGAAATATCCACCTGCAAATCTTTTCCCATATGCCTTTTAATAGAGCTAACGGTCTGACCGGCTTTTAGCATAGCTTGATTGCGGGCCATTTCTCCGATCATGACTTCCTGTTCGTTTTTGAAATATACCACTGATGGGGTCAGGCGGCCCCCCCTTTCATTAATAATTATTTCCGCTTTGCCCTCCCGGTTTACGAAAGCCACCAGGGAATTGGTAGTTCCCAAATCAATTCCCACTATCAATGCTTCTCCCCCCGCTCCTCAATCTAGGTTTATAATGACCTGCAAATTCTCCCGGGCCACCTTATTCTGGGGGATTACCTGCAAGGCCTTTTCCAGGTAATCCCGGGCCTCCTTTACGGCCCCATGTTCAAACTGAATAACCGCCGCATTATTGTAGGCCTGAGATAATAGCTCGTTAGCCTCTTTGCGTAATGAAGCGGGTTCTAAGGAATCTATCACCCGGCGATAGTAATAGAAAGCTTCAAGTTCCTGCCCGCTTTCGTCCCTATCCTGTGCCATTACAAAATATGATTTGGCTTCTCCTAAAGCAAGCTTTTCCTTCCCCGGTCCGGTTTCACTCGGGGCCAAAAGCATGTCTAGGCCCATTCCTAAGCCCTTTCTACCGCCCATTTTCATATCCTCTTGCCCCGGGCTATAATCGACTCGACGACTTGCCAGTAATCTGCGGCACCGCGGCAAGCGGGGGCATATTCAAAGATGCTTTTGCCAAAGCTAGGTGCCTCAGCCAGGCGAATATCGCTCCTAACCGGGGGCAGAACCTGTTCTGGGCCGAAGTTCTTTTCTACTTCTTCTTTTACACTACGCGCTAGGTTGGTTCTTAAATCGCACTTTACCGGTAGAATCCCGATGAGACGCAAGGCGGGATTAAGCTGGGCATTTACCCGGTAAAGGATTCCCATCATCTGCGCCAAACCATCCATGGATAAAAAGCTCAATTCTATCGGTATCAAAAGCCAATCGGCCGCGGTCAATCCGTTCACGGTTATCAACCCTAATGAAGGGGGTAAATCTATCAGGATAAAATCATATTCTGTTTCTATTTCAAGCAATAAATTGCGCATTAGCGCTTCTCGCCCCGCCACCGAGCTTAATTCAATCTCCAGTGCCGATAAATCAGCCTGGGATGGAATAAGGTCAAAACCTGCGGCCCCCCGAATAATAGTATCTCGGATACCATCCCGGGGAAGGTTTTTTCCGGCTGCCAGGTGCAAGAGTTGATAAATGCTACTTGTCAACTGATGGGGCAATACCCCGGTACCGGTAGTGGCCTGAGCCTGGGAATCAGCATCTATTACCAAAACCCTATAACCCTGACGAACCAGTCCATCGGCTATATTTATTGTACTGGTGGTTTTGCCGCTTCCCCCCTTGCGATTGGCTATAGCTATTGTCTTCGCCATCTTTATCCTCCTTGATCAGTAGTTAAAAAGAGCTGGTAAAGCTGACCGGTATGGAGAATCAAGACTACACTCCCATCGCCCATTATGGTGGCACCGGTATATATCCCCAAAACCTCTAATTCCTCGGTCAGCGTTTTTACAACGAATTCCTGTTCGTTTTGGAAGGAATCAACTACCAGCCCAAACCTATAGCCATCATAATTAACCAGTACTATGGGTACCCGCCTAGCAGAATCTAATCTTTGTTCTGCCGGGATTTCTTTAAATCCCAGTAAATCCTTAAGGCGTATAAGGTGAATAATTTCGCCCCGTATATCGGCAATCTTAATCTTTTTGTAGTTTCTAATGTTATCGGCAGGTATTTTTACCGTTTCTTCAATACAATCCAGGGGAATAATAAATCTCTGCTGGGATACCTCCACCATCAGGCCTTTAATAATGGACATTGATAGGGGTATTCTAAGCAAAAACCTAGTTCCCTCGTTTAGCTTACTGGATAAGGTCACCGTTCCCCCCACTTGTTTTACATTGTTTTTGACCACATCCATCCCCACCCCCCGCCCGGAAAGTTCACTGACTTCCTCACGGGTGCTGAAACCGGGCATAAAAACAAGCTGATGGGCTTCCTCGCTGCTCATGCTTTCGATCTTTTCCGCCCTAATTAACCCTTTGTTCAGAGCTTTGAGTTTAATTTCTTCCGGATTCATGCCTTTCCCATCATCGGAAATCTCGATAGTTACACTATTTCCTTGGTAACCGGCTTTTAAGTATATTTTCCCCTGGCGGGGCTTGCCCAGGGCTTCTCGCTCGTCCGGGGTTTCGATTCCGTGGTCAACCGCATTACGCAGCATATGTACCAAGGGGTCATTTATAGCCTCTATTACTGTTTTATCCAATTCTGTATCTTCACCTTGTATAATAAGCTCAACCTTTTTTCCGGCCTTGCGGGAGATATCACGTATAGTCCGGGGATAGCGCTGAAACAACACCCTCAGAGGGATCATACGAGCAGACATTATGGCATCCTGCAGCTCATCGGATATCCGGGCCATTTCTGCCGCGATATCATTCACTTCGCGCGCTAGACCCGGCAATTGATATTCCGGCCCTATCCTGCCGGCCAAATGGAATACCCTGTTCTTGGAAATTAGCAGTTCCCCGATCATATTCATCAAGCGGTCTAATTTATCCTGGCTGACCCGTATAGACTGGGTGCTCATATCACCCGGGCTCCGAGCCGGTTCGGAGGGAATATCTTTGTTTTCCTCTTTGGCCAACTGCTGTTCCAGCAGAGCCCGCTCGATATCTTTCTGGGCTACCTTACCGCTATCGATTAGAATTTCACCTATTTTTTTCTGCTGGGCCAAGGCACCATTCAGTTCCTCCTGGCTCAGTTTCTTCTGCTCCACCAGGATTTCGCCGATCTTCTTTTCCCTATATTCCGGGCGGACATTGTTTAATAGTTCTTTTATATCAACTACCCTTTCCTCCAGGAGTTGACTTAGGCGCTGATGTTTGCTTTTCATTTCTTCCATTAGAACTAGGTTTACCAGGTCCTCCCCCGGAACTAACTCATCTATAAACTTGGAATGTGCCCTAATAAGTTCTATTATATCCTGGTAGCCCAGGTAGCGCCCGGAAGAGGCGATGCTGTTTAGCGCCCGCCGGTATTGTTTAACCCTTTTATGGTTTATAGGTTCATCCTCCCGAGCGGAGTTAATGATGCTTTCCATGGATTCCAGGGCTTGGGTAGTAATATTAACAAAAGCCTTTAGCTGGCGGGGTATGTTTTCGGAAGGAATCGTGATTATAGATTGGGCCGCTTCCCTATCCACCTTATTTAAGGCGTTGATGCGTTCCAACAAGTCGGCAATAGGTACTTCTTCCTCTTTTATTCCCTGAACCGTTAGGCTGAGGGCTGCTGTTTTATCCACTGTTTCCAATATGAGATCGATTACTGACGAAGGGAGGGGAGTTTGTTGGTTACGGAAGGTCTGAAGCAGGCTTTCGGCAGCATGACTTAAGGTTTTTATCTTCTGAAAGGGGTCCTGCGGATCTTCTTCCTCCTGCATACTGTTAATTACCCCAGAGGCGCCTTTTATACTATGAAACCCCCGCAAAATAGCATTGAAACGTTCCAAATCTTCCGGCTGTCTTTCCAATTCCACACAGTTCTTTTCGATTGTATCGAGGTGTTCGCCGGTTTCTTCAAAAAAATCCTGCAGTAACTGTTCACGAAAAGAGGATATTTCTATTTTTAAGATATTAGCGACCGGTTCCGGCAATTCGGAATCGCAACCTTCATCCCGTTCTTTTACTTTATCCTTCAAAGCCATGTTTCTTAGCAGTTCTGCTTCCCGGATAAATTCCCTAAAGCCCTGCTCGTTTAAGGACAGGGCAAATTTTTCTCGAGGCGGGTTAGCTTCTAGTTTCTTTACATGTTCCCCCAACTGTCGAATTTGTATTTGAAGGATATCTACTCCCTGAAGTAAGATGTCGGTTATATCGGAATTAATCCGGTATAGGGATTTTTTCATATCGGTCATAAACGACTCTAGGGAATGAGCGGTATCTTTGATGGGGATTAGATCCAAAAATGCGGCAACACCTTTAACCGAGTGCATAGCCCGGAATACGGCATCTAGTTGCTCGGAATCGAATTCGGCTTCTAATCTAAGAATCCCCTCTTCTATCCCATTCAGGTGTTCACTGGACTCCTCCACTATCCCCTGTAGAATCTCCAAATCATCAGCTTCAAAAACAAATTCCATCTCTCCCATCCTGCCTTTCCACAAAACACTCATAATAATAAAAATGTGCGGCTAAGGCTAACCCATCAGCATCCGCACATTTTCCACCAAGATCTCCGGTTCGGTAGGCTTGACGATATAGATATTAGCCCCGGCCGCATAACCCTTTTCCATATCTTTCAGCTCATCTTCCGTAGATACTATAATAATAGGTATTTCTTCATATTTCTCATCCTCGCGCAAACGCTCAATAAGGATATAACCATCCATATTAGGCATATTGACATCGGTTATCACCATATCTATTGCTTCGTCGCAGCTATATATCCTTTCCAAAGCATCTGCCCCGTCTACTGCACTCAATACCTCGTAGCCGGCCGATTTTAAAATGTAACAGTGGAAATTACGTATCATCTCGGAATCATCAACTACTACTATCCTCTTCACCCTATACCTCCTCAGGCCTGGTACAGCAGATGGCCATTTATCCGTCTGATTTTAAATGCCGTAGAAATACGGCTTAGCGATTCGGCATGTCCCAGAAAAATATAACCGCCTTTGTTGAGCATGGCATAAAACTTCTCTACCAGCCGTTTGCGGGACAATTCATCAAAGTATATCAACATATTACGGCAGAATATAAAATCATAGTGCAGCTCATCGCGTAAGGCCCGACGCTCCATAAGATTCAATTGCTCCAAGGCAACCATGTTTTTGATATCTTGTTTTACCGCATATTTCCCCGCGCCGGGCAAAGTAAAGTGCTTCTCCAGGTAGGGGGGCGGTACGTCTTTTACCGAACGGCTATCATAGATAGCGCAGCGGGCTTGTCTTATCACATTCTCATCGATATCTACGCCTTTCACCATTACATTCCAATCGGCAAGGTCCTCCAGCATTTCCTTAAGGATTATAGCTAGGGTATAGGGCTCCTCGCCTGAGGAACAGGCGGCGGAAAATATGCGCAGGTTATTATCCCCCATGGCCCTCTTTTTCTCTAATATCTCGGGTAAACATATTTCAGCGAAGACCTCTAATTGGCTGAATTCCCGGAAAAAATAGGTTTCGTTGACGGTTATAAGGTTAATTAACTCCTGAAACTCTCGATTGTCCCTATCAAAATATTTCAGGTACTTCACATATTCGCTAACCCTTTCCAAGCGGTTATCTTCCATTCTTCTTTGTAGGCGTTTTTTGAAATAATAAATCTTGTTTTCCCCGAAATGCATGCCGGTGCGCTCATAAATAAGATTCCTGATGGCGATAAAGTCCTCCATAGATAAGTTCAATATGTTCACCTCACCGGGCCAATTGAACAATGGTTTTTTCAATGGCCTCCAATAATTCGTCGTCTTTAACCTGTTTTTTAAGCTCTAATAATAGAGGAAGCTGCTCTGGGTCCCCATAGAAGCCTAAACCCTCAACCGCCCCTAGGCACAAAAGTCTTTCCGCAGAGCAAGCATAATTTGCAAGTAAGGGTCCGATTGCGGGATTTTTGAAATGGCTCAGGAAGACTAACAATTCGTAGCGGTTTATCGCATTAATTTCACTAGCGATATATAGGGCTATATCCTCAAACATCCCCGGAGATAAATAAACCGCGGAACTACGCCGCAATATGCCCTCAATGGTATTTATTATCTCCTTCGCCATCAATTTACCTTTACTCTTAATCAAGGAGAAAACAAAAGGCAGGTTCTCTTCTTTCCCCTGGCGGGCTAAATATTTTAAATAGGAGAACAGTTCCAAATCACCTATCTTTTCCGGTTCAGGGTAGTAATATGCGACCAGGCGGGCGGATTCTTCATCTCCCAAAATAGACATAGTTTCAAGGCAGGTACAACGTAGAAGCATATTACTACTTTTAAGAAAAAGCTGATTGATAGCACTTATACTATCTTTTGCCTCTAATTTACCTAGATACTCTGCCGCTGTAATTCTGATATTAATGTCCGGATCATCCAGGCCCCGGGAGATAACTGTAGCTGAACGGGGGCTATGCAATTGGAAAAGGATATCAAGAGCAAATTTCCTGATATCTTTATCCGGGTTATCCAGTAGAGGGGCTATAAGCAGGATAGCTTTTTCATCCTGTTCCGCTAATATCTCAATTATGGCATTGCGAATAAAGGCATCATCACTATGCAAGAGGGGGATGGTCTTTTCTACCAACTCCTGTCCGGGCAAAGTTCTAAGGTTTCTAATAATTACTTCACGGACAAATTGGGAAGATTCGATTTCCAGCCGGGCTAGCAATAAATCAATCGCTTCCGGTATCTCCTCGTAGGCGATATCCTCCACCGCGAACGCCCTTTCCCTCTCGTCTTCCGAAGAAAGGGCTTCGATGAGTTCGACTTTTGACAATTCATCACCACCTATAATAGCTATATGAACAGTGAATCATCCGCTATTTGAGCCTAACCTTCTTTTCAAGCAATGTTGGGCATACCAGGACGTCAGTCCTATTAATTCCAAAATTATGCTATCATTTTATCATATTTTTCTACATATAGTACTTTAATCTGATAATATCTTGAATTATTCCGGTAAAGAAATGAAAAGAGGTGATGACAGGGCGTGGGTTTACACCCAATTCTTTCGGTTATTCTTCCGCAATGGAGGGTGGGGGGGACGTCGGGTTGCAGCGGAACGGTTTTGTAGCAGAAATAGGAAAAAGGAGACGGCGGAGAAGGTAAAAACGTAGCGGGATAAGACCGGTAAACCGGCAACCAGGAGATATGTGGCGGATAGCAGCGAAAAACCGAATATAATAGCCCAGGACTGCATTTTTTGCGCTCGGGTGTTTTCTTGTAT
>CAYRCG010000048.1:9512-13807 GCA_964422685.1 uncultured Syntrophomonas sp.
AAATTAGCCGGGATTTGAAAGGGTTGCTCATAAAGCAAAACTTCCAGATCTTCGAGAAACCCTGCGAGATCAAGGGCACTCATCTCTTTTCTCTCCCCTATCAGGCGTTCGATAAATAAGGCTACTGCTCTGGTCACGGTTTCACTATCGGCGTCATAGCGCAAAAAACCTATTTCCTTGAAATGTTGGACTACGCTAGGGTAATCCCGTTTCACCAAGGCGAATACCATTTCCAGGAGTTGATCCCGCAATTCGGGCATGATTGTGCCTACCATTCCATAATCGAGCATGATTATGCGGCCATCATTGTCAACGAAAAGATTTCCCGGGTGCGGATCAGCATGAAAAAAACCATCTACCAAGACCTGTTTCACATAGATCTCTAATAACCTGCGGGCGATAGCCTTGCGATTTATCCCCGCCCGGTCGATAGCGGCTAAATTATTGACTTTAATTCCTTCCTTAAATTCCATGGTCAAAACCCGTTGGCGGGTATAGTCCCAGAATATCCCCGGGACTATCGGTTCTGTATCATCTGAACTGTTTTTTGCAATGGTTTCGGCATTATGCGCCTCGCGAATATAGTCTAATTCCTCGAATACGGTTTCTTCAAATTCTATATAAATGGCCTCCAGATCAATAAACCTATCCCAGTCGGTAAATCTATTAATTAGGTTTACTACCTGACGAATAGCTTTCAGATCGATTTCTATTAGCCTTTCTATCCCCGGTCTAAGGATTTTAATAGCCACAATATTACCATCGTTTAGCATTCCCTGATGGACTTGTCCCAGGGAAGCGGAAGCTAAGGGTGATTCCTCCACCTGATAAAATATTTCCTCTATAGGAAGTGAAAATTCTTCTTCCGCAACCTTTTTTATATCTGCAAATGCTACTCCGGGTACCTCATCCTGCAATCCTGCCAGGATATCTATGCTCGATTGGGGAAATATATCGACCCGAGTGCTGAAAAATTGGCCTAACTTAATTAGTAGCCCGCCCATTTCTATAGCAGTCTTACGAAAGTATTCGGCTTCTTTAATAAATAGTTCTTCTTTCTTAGCTATAAGCCAATTCTTCCGATGCCAGTATTTCTTGAATTTCAGGGAATAGAATGCCCAGAATATACCTAAAAAGAGCGAGAGTACACGGATGAATCTTGACCAAGCAGAAAACACGGTTAATCTCATAGCAAAACCTCATTATATAAAATAATTCTCGGTCATCGGGACCGGGAGGAAGGAATACTATTTTAGTGTAGTCCTTTTTTATTACCTTTATCACATAGTAGCATATATTCTACGATTCTCCTGCGGGCAGGGTTAATTTTTCAAATATTGCTGCAATTATGCAAAAGCCCTTCACATTTTAGCCGTTTTGGTGTATAAAGGAATATAGTAAGTTATATGGGATTACCGTCCTAATTTGTTTAGGACTTTACTGCGGAGAGGGGTAGTATGCGCGATGAGCGGAAACAATAATTTGACAAGCCCCCTACCTTTAGAATTAGGTGAAGCTCTGGCTGCTATCTCTCGTCTTCTTCTGGCAGCATCCAATGATTTAGATTTAATAAAGGTATTGGGCATCATCGGTGAAGCGATCAAGGCAGACAGAGTATACATTTTCGAATTCTTTTCCGCGGGCCAGGCGGCCAGCAATACCTACGAATGGTGTGCTGCCGGCGTAGAACCTGCCCAAGGACTTTTGCAGGTACTTGAAACCGGTCTTTTCCCCTGGTGGGTGGAAAAACTAGAAGACGGAGAAAACATAGTTATTGAAGATATAAACAGTTTACCGGCGGAAGCTAATAATGAAAGAATAATCCTACAAGCCCAGGGAATTAAATCCCTGCTCGCCGTGCCTATTAGTTTAAAGAACTCCGGGTTAGCAGGTTTTTTAGGTTTTGATGATATCCGTTCAAACCGTAAATGGCAGATCGGGGATATGAAGACCTTGCGCTTGCTCGCAGAAATGATCGCCCTGCATCGGGTGCGCTGTGAGGCGGAAAACGCCCTGCGGGAATCAGAACAGCGTTTAGCCTCGATTATAGATTTTCTACCGGATGCCACCTTTGCCATAAATAACCGCGGTCAGGTGATAATCTGGAATAGGGCTATGGAAGAAATGAGCGGGATAAGTAAGGAGAATATGCTAGGCAAGGGTAATTATGAATATGCCCTGCCTTTTTTCGCGGAAAAACACCCCATGCTCATCGACCTTTTAGCGACCCCGAATCATCCTCTGCAGAAAAAATATCTATCCTTTGCAAGGCACGATGAAAGCCTGACGGGAGAAATATACTGTCCGAAGTTAGGTCTTTATATCATAGCTACCGCTTCCCCGTTATATGATGCTAAAGGCTGCTGCGTAGGGGCTATCGAATCTATAAGGGACGTAAGCGAAAGGAGAAAAGCTGAAGAAAGAATACGCTATTTGAGCCACTTTGATAAATTAACCGGTCTGTATAATCGCACCTACTTCGAGGAGGAAGTAAAGCGCCTGGATCAGGACGAATATCTGCCGCTGAGCATAATTATAGGTGATGTCAATGGCCTAAAACTGGTTAACGATGCCTTTGGCCATAGTGAAGGTGATCGTCTTTTACTCCGGGCCGCGAAAATCCTTAGGGATTCATGCCGCCAGAACGAGATTATCGCCCGCTGGGGCGGGGATGAATTCATTATACTACTGCCCGGAACCTTTCATCAGCAGGCTATGCAGATTTGCCAACGCATCAAAAACGCCTGCCAGGAAAGCGAGAGCGAGCCTATTCAGGTAAGCATAGCCCTAGGTACAGCAACAAAGAAAGACATGAATGAAGATATATTTGCCATCATTAAGGAAACCGATGACCGGATGTATAGTGATAAGGTAAGAGAGAGCAAAAATACCCGTAACTCCTTCATCCTATCCCTGGAAAGCAGTCTGCGAAGCCGTAATAGGAAAAGCCATTATTATATTATAAATAAACAGGAAAACGCTAAAAAAATAGGCCTGTTGATCGGTTTATCCGAAAATGAGCTAGAAAACCTGCTTCTTTTAGCCTCCCTGCACGACATAGGTAATATAGCTATAGCCCCGGAAATCCTGTTCAAGACGACGGCGCTAACTCCAGAAGAATGGCATATCATCCGTAAACACCCGGAAACAGGTTATCGTATCGCCCAATCCACCCCAGAATTACTGGCAATAGCCGAAGCCATACTCGCCCATCACGAACGCTGGGATGGCACCGGGTATCCCCTCGGAACCGCCGGCGAAGACATCCCCCTGGAAGCGCGGGTATTAGCTATTGCTGATGCCTATAACGCCATGATAAGCGAGCGTCCTTATAGAGCGACAATAAGCCCCACTCGGGCTCTCCAGGAAATCAACCGATGCGCTGGCAACCAGTTCGACCCGGAGTTGGTCCGCCTCTTCCTGGAAATTAAAAAAGGGGACAACAAAAAAAGGTAGAACACCGCCCTCCATCCCTTACTTTACTTGGCTGAGGATTCTGAGATTATCGAATAGTTCCGCCACGGTGATTACCCCTATTCCGCCGGGGACTGCGCTGGCTATCCGGCAGATTTCCCGCGCCTTTTCATGCACATCACCCAGCATCTTGCCGTTTTCGTCAAAATTGATACCTACATCAATAACTACCATATCCGGATGCACCATCTCCGCAGTGACAAAATCTCCTTTTCCTACCGCGGCTACCAGGATATCAGCCCGCAAGGTCTCTTCCCTAAGACTTTTAGTGCGGGTATGACAGACTGTAACCGTGGCATTTTCCGCTGTCATCATAAGGGCTAGCGGGCTGCCAACCGTCATGCTGCGTCCTATAATGGTAACCTTTTGCCCCTCTATCGGTATATTATGGGCCTTAAGCATAGAAATAACAGCCTTGGGGGTACAAGGTCTCACTCCGGGTTCTTTGCTTATCAACTTGCCTAGATTATAATTATGGATTCCTTCGACATCTTTGGTAAACTCGATTTCATTGACCAGACGGCTAGTATTTAGACTATCAGGCAGGGGCGTTTGCAGCATTATTCCGGTAATTTCAGGATTACGATTTAACCCTTTTATCGTATCCAGAACCTTTCCTTCCCCGATATTGTCCGGTAGGTTAATAATTTCCGCTTTCACTCCGGTGTCTTCAGCAAATTTACGGATTCCCCGTACATAGGCCTGGGATGAAGGGTCATCCCCCACTCGTATTATAGCCAGACCCATATGTGCTTCTAGGGCCGATTGGTGTACCCTTTCCTTAATTTCCTCGCGGATATCCTTACCATAAATAAGCATGT
>CAYRCG010000049.1:0-13790 GCA_964422685.1 uncultured Syntrophomonas sp.
ACCCCTCACGCCTCACCTTTTCATACTAACTCCCATGACCCGAGGTCGCAAACAACGATGAAAATGCGCCTCACCTTTTCATACTGACCCGTGGGTTGTTTACAATAACCTTAAAATCATAGCCATAATCGCACTAGTAGGGAGGAAGCCTATGTTTTGGGAACAATTGTTAAACGGTCTAACCTTGGGAAGCACCTATGCTTTGATTGCCCTAGGTTATACCATGGTGTACGGAATAGTCCAGCTGATTAATTTTGCCCATGGTGAGATATACATGTTCGGGGCATTTGCCGGGCTCGTCCTAGTATCATTCTTCGGCGTCAACCTGATAGTCGCTATGCTGGGGGCTATGTTATTCTGCATGCTTTTGGGCATCCTGGTCGAACGGATAGCCTACCGTCCCCTTCGGGGTAAATCATCCCGCCTATCGGCCTTGATCAGTGCTATCGGTGTATCCATATTTCTCTCCACCCTTATGGCCATGATGGCTGGGACCAACACCCACCGCTATCCGGAAGTGATTGCCCATCGGACTATTCATTTGGGTTCTCTGGATATTTCCTTGATGCAGATACTAATTCTGCTGGTTTCTGCCTCGCTAATGATTGGTCTGCAATTCATGGTGCAAAAAACTCGCATCGGCAAGGCGATGAGGGCTTGTTCCCAGGATCTAGACGCCGCCTATTTGATGGGTATTAATGTTAATCGGGTTATATCCTTTACCTTTGCCGTAGGATCGGCCATGGCGGCAGCCGGGGGAGTGATGGTAGGGGTTTATTATAATGCGGTATGGCCTTATATGGGGATGATGGCTGGTTTGAAAGCCTTTGCCGCAGCAGTAATGGGTGGAATCGGCTCCATACCGGGGGCTATGATCGGTGGCTTGAGCTTGGGAATAATGGAGATAATGGGAGTGGCCTATCTTTCTTCCTCCTATAAGGATGCGATTGCTTTCGGCATATTAATACTAGTTTTGTTGATTCGTCCCCAGGGTGTGATGGGGCAGAAGATATCGAAGAAGGTGTAAAGTTGAATGCTCTGGATGCCAGCATAACTCAATTCATTGACCCCTATTATTTGCGCATAATAATTCTGTTGGGGATAAATATCATTTTGGCCCTGGGTCTTAATTTGATTACTGGGGTTACCGGTCAACTTTCTATGGGACACGCAGGTTTTATGAGCATAGGGGCCTATACCTCAGCCATTCTATCTATGCAATTCGGTTTCACCTATTTTATGGCACTTTTGGGCGGAGCGTCGATGGCGGCATTTTTTGGTTTTTTGATAGGTATACCTACCTTGCGTCTGGAAGGTGATTATTTAGCTATGGTTACTATCGGTTTTGCCGAGATCATACGCGTGTTCTTCCTAAATTTCGAACCCGGTGGCAAAGCAGTAGGGTTATCAGGTATTCCCCAAAGTACTAACTTTATCACCGTGTGGCTTATTGTCCTACTGGTTATTGCCCTTAATACCCGTTTGCTTAAATCACGTATGGGGCGAGCCTTTTATGCTATTAGGGAAAATGAGATAGCGGCCTCATCAACGGGAATTGACACTACCCGTTTGAAAATAATGGCTTTTACCGCCGGCTCATTCTTAGGCGGCTTGGGAGGAGGCTTGTATTCCCATTATATGTACTATATAAATCCTCAGGATTTCGGCTTTATGAAATCGATTGAGCTTTTAAATATGGTTATACTAGGAGGCATGGGGAGCATACCCGGCACTATTCTGGGCTCTTTTATACTTACATTGGCGCCAGAGATGTTGCGTATCGTGGCGGAATATCGCTTGCTTTTCTATGGGGCCCTTTTGGTAGTCTTGATGATTTTCCGACCTAACGGATTCTTCGGTAATGTTCGGGTTTATGATATTAAAAAACGCTGGGGGCGTAAAGGGGTGAAAACATGTCAGTCTTGACCCTAGAGGGGATCTGCCAGGAATTCGGGGGCCTGCGAGCCTTGGATGGGGTAGACCTGATGGTGGAGGAAGGTGAAATATTCGGTATTATCGGTCCTAATGGCGCGGGCAAGACCACCCTTTTCAACATTATTACGGGTATATATATTCCGAGTGAAGGCAACCTGATATTCAAAAACCGCAAGATTAACCGTATGGCTACCCACAATATTGCCCGGCTGGGGATTGCCCGCACCTTTCAAAATATTCGTCTTTTCAATAAATTATCGGTCCTGGATAATGTACGGGTGGGCAGCCACGGTATAAGCCGCAGCGGTTTCTTTCCCAGCCTTCTGGGGCTACCCTCCATGTTGCGGGAAGAAAAAGAAATTAAGCAAAGAGCCGAGGAACTGTTGGAATGGGTAGGCCTTAACGATAAGAAAATGGAATACGCAGATAACTTGGCATACGGGGAGCAAAGGCGCTTAGAAATTGCCCGGGCTTTGGCTTTAAAGCCTAGCTTGTTGTTATTGGATGAACCGGCAGCCGGCATGAATAGTGGTGAAAAGGCCGAGCTGATGCAGTTGATAAAGCAAATCAGGCAGGAAATGAAACTTACTATACTATTGGTAGAACATGACATGAGCCTGGTAATGAATATATGTGAACGCATCGCGGTACTAGATTACGGTAAAAAGATTGCTGAAGGCTCTCCGGAGGAAATAAAAAATAATGAAAGGGTAATACAATCCTACCTGGGCGTAGGGGCATGAGAATTGCTATCCTATACGCTCTCCTCGCTTTTTCCATACTTTGTATGGCCACTTCCTCAATCATCATAAGGTTTTCCGCTGCTCCGGCTATGATAATTGCCTTATATAGAGTTATTTTTACCGCCGGATTAGCGGGTGCTTTGGGGAAAAGGGAAATGCTTCCCAATTTCAAAAGAATGCCCTGTCGGGATTATATACTTATTATTATTGCGGGCATTTTCTTGGCCTTGCATTTTTCCTTCTGGATTACCTCACTCTCCTATACCAGTATCCCTAGCTCGGTGCTTTTTACCAATCTGCAGGTGATCTTCGTCATGCTATTTTCCATATTTATCCTTCGGGAAAAGCTTAATCGCAAGGTAATAGCCGGTATAATAGTAGCTGTTTTAGGTAGCAGCCTCATAGCCGGGGGAGATCTGGGTTCCGGGCGCTTTTTTGGAGATATGCTAGCATTACTCAGCGGTTTTTTTGTGGCGGTATATTTTATTATCGGGCGCTATGTCCGGGTGAGGGTGGACGTCTGGCCTTATACTTCTTGGGTAGCCTTGGTGGCGGCGGTGGTTTTGCTCCCGGTCTCCTTCCTGGCCGGTCTGCCTTTGCTGTCTTATCCTCCGCGAGAATGGTTGTTGTTTTTTCTGCTGGCTTTAGGCCCAGGATTGGCCGGACACGGGATCCTTAATTGGGCTTTGAAGTATGTGAAGGCACCCATCGTAGCGGTTTCGATCTTAGGAGAATCAGTGGGAGCAAGCATCCTGGCTTTTCTTTTCTTCAAGGAGCTCCTGCTTTGGTACCAAATGATCGGCGGCATTCTTATCCTGGCTGGTATCTATGTGGCGGTGGTAGCGGAGGGTGGAAAAGAGAGAACGGATGACAAAGACAATGGAGGATGGAAGGCGGATGATGGATGAGGGATAACCGAAAGGGGACGACACAAAAGAACCGTCCCCTTGCGTATGTTTGTGTAGCTCTTTTTCCTTGTGTCTTACTCGTAGAGGGTGACTAAATGGCAGTTAGGGTAGTAGTGCTCCACTATAGCCGGGGCTTTTTTACCTTCTTTGGCCATAGCATAGGCCCCCCATTGCTCCATTCCGCAACCATGACCCCAGCCGTTCCCCTTAAAAACTATATTATTGCCTTCTGCTTTAATGCTGCTCAAGGCAGTGGAATATAAGTCATCGAAGCCGACTTCTTCTCGCAATTTAGCGGCAGGTATGGAGGCTTTACCAGCTTTGATTATCAGGGCACGTCCGGAAGGGCCCTTCTTGCTTATTCTTATATCTTCCAAGGAACCCGCCTTGTCCCCCATGATATCCTTTACCTTCCAGCGGGGAACTTCAACTGTCCAGTTTTTATATTTGGCCGGTGCATATTTCATGCCATTGGTTTCCGAAGGAACAATGTAGGGGGAAGCCACTTTTTTTAGACCCGGAAGGCCTTCGTTTATACTAGCGGTTTTGCCGTTCGATAAGGAATGGAAAAGGGCGTAAATGAGTTTGCCTTGATGGGTTAGAACCTGTCCCCGGGTTTCTTTGACCGCCCGGGAAATGTCTGGGGTAATCCCCTGTTCATTGTAAGCTTGGAATTCAGTATGGTCATCACTAGCATCAGTGCCATGTTTCCCTTGGGTGCCATTTTCATATTCCATCAGAGCCAGGGTGGTAGTCCGGGCTACAATCGCCTGGGCCTTCAACGCTTCCAGCGGATAGTGAGGTCCATTTTCCGCAGCTACTACCCCTTTTAAATACTCCTCCAGCTTTAATTCCTGTTTTTCGCCGGTAGCCTTACGGTAAAGGGTTATTTCAGGTTCAGCTTTATATTTTTCGCTGAGTTTAGGCGCGGGTTTCAGAGGTTTCTGCGCCTCTTTTTGGCAACCGGCGACCAATCCGAGTAAGCAGATGAGGGAAATAGATAATACTATGGTCATATACTTATAATTTTTCAACAAGCAGATCGCTCCTTCTTTTTTGCGTAGTTTGCCCAGAGGCCGATAGGGCTATGTCTGGCAAAGCTAGGGTTTTCACATAGGCAAAAGAAATTTATTGCTATATAATATTTACCAGGTTAGCGTTAAGGAGGAAGATACTTGCACATTGTGTTGCTAGAGCCGGAAATACCGCAAAACACGGGTAATATCGTCCGAACTTGTGTTTTAACTAAAACGACCCTACATCTGGTAAAACCATTGGGTTTTTCGTTGGCGGATCGTTTTTTGAAGAGGGCCGGTCTCGATTATTGGGATAAGGCGGAGGTTAGACTCTGGGAGGACTTCGAGGCTCTGCGCGAGGCTAACCGAGGAGCAGCATTCTACTTAGCCACTACCCGAGCGGGGCAGGCTTATCATAGGGTAAGTTATCCCCCAGACAGTTGGTTAGTATTTGGAAGCGAAAGTAGTGGGCTGCCGATGGCTATTTTAAACGATTTTCCCGATACCCAGGTACGCATACCCATGCGGGATATAGGACGTTCCCTTAACCTTGCTAATTCGGCAGCTATAATCCTATATGAAGCATTACGCCAGAACTCTTTTCCCGATCTGCGCTAATTCATTTGTTTTAAAGGGAGCGGCTAACATCATTGCCAATGGTGGAAGGAGAAGATTATCATGCCTGAAAAGGAATTGCAACTGCCTTCGTGCATGGACTGCCTACAAGCTTTACTAAGTGAATTGAATGACCTGTTTCTTATATATGACAGTGAAGGCTTTATAGAATTCGCCAGTAAGAAGACTATGGATTTATTGGGATATATGCCGGAAGAATTATTGGGGATGAGCGTTCTGGACTTATCCTATGGGCAATATCGCTACCAGTTAAAAAATGAGCTTTCCCGGCGATTAGAACAGGGACTGCCCGGTAGCTATAAGGTACCGATTCGGGGTAAAGACAGGGAGGAATATATAGTGCAACTGAATGCGGTTCCTATCAAGCTAGGAGAGAAAGCCCTGGGCGGGTTGGTGCTAGGGGAAAACACCAGTGAACAACGCGCTACCATCGAAGCCCTGCGCCTATCTGAGGAGAAATTCTCGGCGGCCTTTCGCCTGAGCCCGGAAATGATAGCCATTACTTCCCTTTTTGGTGGACGCTATATAGATGTTAACGATGCATTTTTGAAGCTGTTCGGCTATACTCGCGAAGAGGTTATAGGCAAAACTATTACAGAGCTAAACATTTGGGCAAGCCCCCAGGAACGCCTTCAGGTTGTAAAAACCCTGCAGCGGGAGACGATATTTAAGAATTTTGAAGGGCTTTTTAACAAAAAAACCGGGGGAACCTGGCGCGGGCTATGCTCCTTTGCCCGTTTGGAAATAGCCGGGGAAACATGTGTTTTGACAGTGGCGGCAGATATCACCGAGAAGCGCCGCATGGAAGAAGAAATACTAAAGGTGAGCCATTTGGAATCATTGACTTTACTGGCGGGTGGATTGGCTCATGATTTCAATAACCTTTTGACCATAATCCTGGGAAATATCTCCTTGGCCAGATTGGTGGGGATGGATAAATCCGACAGCAAGGAATTTATCGGAGAGGCGGAAAAGGCCGCTTTGCAGGCCCGGGGGCTCACTCAGCAATTGCTAACCTTCGCCCAAAGCGGTACCCCGGTAAAAAAACCTGCTTCTATCAGGGATTTTCTATCACAATCGGTTAACTTCTGCCTGCGGGGTTCCAATGTAAAAAGTGAATTATTAATCCGAGAAGACCTTTGGGACGTTTTAGTTGATGAAGGGCAGATAAACCAGGTGTTAAACAACCTGGTTATAAATGCGGTTCAGGCTATGCCGGACGGGGGCATAATCCGGGTTAAAGCCGATAACTATCTGTTGGAAGATGAAGAGAAGGGATTAGGTATTTTAAGAAAGGGTCAATATGTCAGATTATCTTTGCAGGATCAGGGAAAGGGTATAGCCTCGGAGGATCTGGACAAAATATTCGACCCCTTTTTTACGAATAAAGAAGGAGGAACAGGCCTGGGGCTGTCCACCTCCTACTCCATAATACATAAACATGGGGGACACATCAGCTGCCAATCGCAACCTGGCGTAGGTACACAGTTTACCTTGTATCTGCCGGCTTCCACCGAAGAGGCGGAGGGAAAAAAACCGGGATGCAGCTTAACCAGCGGGCGGGGGAAAATCCTCTTCATGGATGATGAACAGCGCATTAGGGCGATGGTTGTTGAAATGTTAACCCCTTTAGGCTATGAAGTAATATTGGCCGCCGACGGACAGGAATGCATAGATAGATATAGGCAAGCTATGGACGAGGCGCAGTGTTTTGATGCTGTTATACTGGATTTAACCATCCCCGGGGGGATGGGAGGAAGAAGGATTATAGAAATATTGCGAGAAATGAACCCTCAGGCTAAGGTTATAGCCAGCAGTGGTTATATCCACGGTTTGCTTTTACCGGTTTATGAAGGATGGGGATTTGACGGGGTTATAGCCAAGCCATACCAGATAGAAGAGCTAAGTGAGATACTGCGTAAAGTAATCGAGAATGGTTATCAGTCGCCGGACATCGGGCGTAAGACGTAAGGGGAAAGGGCGTTAGTTGTCAGATGCCGGGCGTGAGACGCAGAAAAAGGGTTGTTAGTCGTCGGGTGTCAGGAAGATATATGCGTTTTCTATCGCGGCTTCCGGTTTCTTCCTGTATTCTTCGGCAAAAAAAGAAAAACCCCTGAGTAAAGGGGTTTTGGCGAATAGTCTAGTCATTTAAGCTTTGAAGAAGCCGCATAATAAGCTGCCCCATAAGTTCCCGCCAGGGTCGGGACAATTGTTTCCGCCCTAGGTTTAAAGACGGGACTAACGCTTGAAGAAAAGGTGGCCGGAAAATCCGGTTTTGCTATATTTAGTTAGTCATCTACCGGAATCGGGGCATCTACAGGGCAGACATCAGCGCAAGAACCACAATCTGTGCAGAGTTCAGGGTCGATTACAAATATATCTTCACCCTCACTAATGGCTTCCACCGGGCATTCATCTACACATATTCCGCAAGAAATACATTCTTCTGTGATGATATAGGCCAAAAGGCTCCCTCCTTTGCTGTATAAACTATAAGAATTATAATTAACGAGTTTTTGTTTGTCAATTTTATTTGTTTTGGGGCGAGCGGGGGACTACTGTGTCATACCCGCGGGAAATCTGCTAAAATATTAATCATTGGTTAAAATCGCCGGGCGGATTCCCCCGCGGGCAGGCATGAGCACCGAAGCGGGAAGCGGATCTGGTTAAGATTCTCCGCAAGGCTCGGAATGATGTGGGGCGGCGCGATAGGAATATACCAGCGAGCGATTGGCGAAGCATGGCTGCAGCACCCTGCGAAGCCTCACCCCTCACCCCTATTATTAGTAACCGGAAAAGGAGATAATAAATGAAATGCGTAATATTGGCTAATGGAGAATATGGTGAGATGGAATACTACCGCGGACACACTTCCGACACTGATCTTCTATTATGTGCTGATGGGGGAGCCAATTATGCTTTTGCCATGGGAGTAATCCCTTCTATAATTGTGGGAGATTTTGATTCTGTTCGTCCGGAAGTGAAGGAATATTTCGCGAAACAAGGGGTGGAGATGAGGAAGTATCCCCGTCGTAAGGATTTTACGGATACCCAACTGGCCCTTTCTATCGCCTACGATTTAGGGGCAGAGGAGGTTGTATTATTAGGGACCCTGGGCAAAAGACTGGACCATACCCTAGCTAATATTTTCTCGGGTTTAGGAATGGTCCGGCAAGGGGTCAAAATAATTCATTATTCCCCGGAATGCACGGTCTATCTAGTAGGCAAAAGCTTAGTCCTCAAAGGGGCCCAAGGTGACCTGGTATCGGTTTTATCCCTCAGTGAAGAAGCTACTGGGGTTTATGAAGAGGGCTTCGAATACCAGGTTAGGAATGTGGCGATGAACATGGAAAGCCCTTTTGGCATATCCAATGTTCTTACTAGGGAAAGTGGAAAGATTTCTATAGAAAAAGGGATTCTGGCTGTATTTCATTATCCTCAGTCAAAAGCCGGTTCTAATAAAAGTGGAGGCAAATGATTTGGATCTTAGTTTTCTCTCCGGGGTATTTGCCAGCCCCTGGGATATTATCCGCAGTTTGGTCGATATACTAATCGTAGCTTACGCAGTTTATCGGATTTTGCGTTGGATAAGCGGAACCAGGGCGGAACAACTATTGAAAGGTATAATACTATTATTGGTTTTATCGGTTTTGGCCAGTGCCTTGGAGTTGGACATGATCAACTGGCTGATGGGAAAACTATGGATAGTATTTGCTATAACTTTGCCCATAGTATTTCAACCCGAGTTGAGAAGATTATTGGAACAACTGGGGCGGGGCAAGTTCTTTAGCCTAAGCACATCGCAGGCGGAAATGGAAGGCTATGAAGCCATAATTAATGAAATAGGCGAAGCCGCAGCTATATTATCCCGCAACCGGGTAGGGGCCCTCCTGATTCTAACCCGTGAAACAGGGATTGCCGAGTATCTGGAGAGTGGGGTAGATTTAGATGCCTTAGTCTCAGCAGGGTTGCTAATAAATATATTCGTTCCTAACACCCCGCTGCACGACGGGGCTTGCATCGTTTCCGGCGGGCGCATAAAAAAAGCTGCTTGTTTTCTCCCCTTAAGCGATAACCCACATTTGGACAAGGAATTGGGGACGCGACACCGCGCAGCCCTGGGAATAACGGAGGTATCCGATGCTATAGCGGTAATAGTGTCGGAAGAGACCGGAACTATTTCTTTAGCCCAGGAGGGTAGGTTGGATCGCCATCTTGATTCCTTGAGCCTAAGAGAGATTCTGAATAAGGAATTATCCGCCCAGGAGAAATGGAGCGACCTGCTCAGGAGGAGGTGGGTTGGTGAATTATGGGTTAAAGGAGCCAAAAAAGAGGGTAGGCCTTAAAATAATATCGTTAATCATTGCGGTATTGCTTTGGCTATATGTGGTAAGCCAAGGTGCTACCACAGCCCCGCAGGAACTTATTAATACAGAACTTAAATATCATAACCTGGGAGAAGGATTGGCGATAAGCGGACCGGATACAGTAGCATTAAGGGTCTGGGGCTCACTTAAAGGTAAAAATGATACTACAGCTTATGTGGACCTTAGCGGTTTGGGGGAAGGACTTTATGAACTGCCGGTTCAGGTGGAACCGATCCGGGGGGCTATACTCACCACAGTGGAACCAGATAAAGTTGAAGTTGTTCTCAAAGCGGTCCTGGAAAAGGAATTGGCGATAAAATACGATATAGTTAATCCACCTTCTCCGGCTTTTGAACTTTTGGATATAGTGGTTTCGCCGGAAAAATGCCTATTACAAGGGGAGGAAGGGGTTTTAAAAAGGGTCAAGACAGTCAAATGCCAGCTTTCTTTGCAGAACCGGGAGGGAATCACTTCCTTTAACTCCCCCTTACAGGCTTGGGATGCCGGGGGTAGGATTATTGACGAAGGTTTGCGGCTAATACCGGATAAGGTTAAGATTAGTGTTGTTTTGGGTCTGAAGCAAACGGGGCAGCAGGTTGGCATCAAACTACAAAGCAACGGCAATGTCGCCGAAGGCTTCAAGCTGCGCCGGGTGCAGTTAGAGCCGGATTATATAACTATATTAGGGACGGAAAGCTTAGTGGCCGATATCCGCGAGATAAGCACAGAACCCCTGGAACTAGAAGGTAAAAAGGAATCTTTCAATCAAGAACTAGATTTAATCATTCCGGAGGGGATTAAGGCTTTTCCCGCCCAGGTTTTGCTTTATGCGGAAATAATCAAGATCGATGAAAATGGGGGTAGGCAGGAATGATTGTCCGCCTGAGGGAGTTAATTTTGCCGCTTAATCATAGCGAGAAAGATATCAGGAAGGCAGCCTCTCGCCGCCTAGCTATAGCAAACAATGAAATACGTTCTTTACGCCTGGTAAGGAAATCTATAGATGCCAGGAAAAGAAGGATATGTTTTTCCTATATTGTCGATCTAGAGGTGGACGAAAGTCTGTCTTTTCCGGAAAAAATAGCTAAAGTAGTCGAGCCGGAGGAAGAGATTTATCTTGCTACCGTTATCCCGGGAACGGAGGGTTTGCCACTGTCGCCGCTAGTGATAGGTGCCGGTCCGGCTGGGCTATTTTGCTCCCTCTTGCTCGCCCGCCATGGTTACCGGCCAATATTGCTGGAGCAGGGGCAGGATATAGACCGGCGGGTCAAAAGCATAAGGAAGTTCTGGCAAGAGGCGGAACTTAATCCCCGTTCCAATGTGCAATTCGGTGAGGGTGGGGCGGGTAGTTTTTCTGACGGCAAACTGACTACCCGGATTGACGATAAAAGGATAGGCTATATCCTGCGCAGTTTTGTTGATTTTGGGGCCGATGAAGAAATACTTTATGTAAAAAAGCCGCACCTGGGAACGGATATTATTCGCCAGGTAGTAAAAAGAATGCGGCAGGAAATAATCGAATTAGGCGGCGAGTGCTATTTTGATGCCTGCTTAACCGATATAAAGCTTAACCATTCCCGGCTGGAAAGCATAATAATAAACAACGAAATGGAAGTGCCCTGTTCTTTGCTGGTCCTGGCGGCAGGCAATAGCGCCCGCGAGGTCTACCGTTTGCTATATCGTAGGGGGGTAAGCCTAATGCCTAAGGCTTTTGCGGTAGGGGTAAGGATTGAACACCCTCAGACCTTGATTGATAATATTCAATTCGGGAAATATGCCGGCCACCCTCGCCTCGGTGCGGCTGAATATAACCTGAGTCACCATGAGAAAGAAGGAAGGCCCTGTTATAGTTTCTGCATGTGCCCCGGTGGTTATGTGGTAGGGGCATCTTCCGTACCGGAGCACTTAGTAACCAACGGAATGAGCTATAAGGCGAGGAATAGCGGCATTGCCAATAGTGCTATAGTTGTAGGGGTTAACCCGATGGATTGGGAAAACCGGACTATGGGGGGCTTGGAATTTCAAGAGAAACTGGAAAGGCAGGCTTTCATTATGGGAGGGGGTAATTATAAGGCTCCGGCTCAGTATTTGACGGATTTCCTGCAGCGGTTACCCGGCAGTTCCCTGGAGGGCTCTTTGGCTACCCATAAACCCGGGGTAAAAGCCGCCGATCTTTGGGGGTTGTTCCCATCCGATATCAGTCACACCATGCAGCGGGGGATGGAGGTTTGGGGTAAAAAGCTGCCGAGCTTCATAAGCGAACAAGTGGTTTTAACCGGGGTGGAAACCCGTACCTCGGCACCCTTGCGTATCCTGCGTGGGAAAGATTTATCATCAGTAGATGTTAGCAACCTATACCCCTGCGGTGAAGGGGCGGGTTATGCCGGGGGAATTATAAGTTCAGCGATTGACGGTTTGAGGGTAGCCGAGAAAATAATATCTGTTTATCGGAGGCCTGAAAGAAAAATTGTCCTGGATAGTAATAGTGTTTGTAATGCCCGTGAACTGCAAAGTTGACGCAGGCGGTTTCTTCAGACTTGGATGGGGAGGAAGTAAATTTTGGGTAAATTATTTGGAACGGATGGGGTAAGGGGAGTAGCCAATCTAGAACTTACCCCGGAATTGGTTTTTCAATTGGGCAAAGCCGGAAGTAGTGTGCTGGCCCGCCGCGAAGAGGGCAAAAAGCCGCGTATACTTGTAGGCAAAGATACCCGGATTTCGGGCGATATGCTGGAAGCGGCTTTAATAGCGGGAATTTGTTCTACCGGAGCTGATGTGTTAATGGTAGGGGTTATACCTACCCCGGCAGTGGCCTTCCTTACACAAAGGTATCAGGCTTCCTGCGGGGTGGTGATATCGGCTTCCCATAATCCTTTGGAGGATAACGGTATCAAATTTTTTGGACCTAGCGGTTATAAACTCCCCGATGAGTTGGAGGAGGAAATCGAAGAACTGGTTTTAGCGGGAACCGAAGAAATCGAACGCCCCCAAGGTCAGGAAGTGGGGAGGGTTTATTTGGTAGCCGAAGCTAAAAACAACTATTTAGACTACCTCGTTGCCTGTTATTCCGTAGAGCGGGACTTGGCCGGCTTAACCATAGTACTCGATTGTGCCAATGGTGCCGCTTATAGTACCGGTCCGGAATTATGGAGCCGATTGGGGGCCCGAGTTATTGCAATAAATAATTCCCCTAATGGGGTGAACATCAATGAGCGTTGCGGCTCCACCTATACAGAAGGCCTACGGAGGGCGGTAGTAGAGCATAAGGCAGATCTAGGCATAGCCTATGACGGTGACGCGGACCGTTGTATAGTTGTTGACGAAAGAGGCAATGAGCTGGATGGAGACCATATTTTAATGCTCTGCGCTCTGGATATGAATAGTCGGGGGGAATTGGAGCCACCGCTGGTGGTAGCCACGGTTATGAGCAATGTTGGCTTGGATATAGCTTTGCGCCGGGAGAATATTAGGGTGCTCAGTTGCCCCGTCGGCGACCGTTATGTTTTAGAGAAAATGAAGGAAAGTGGTGCTCTGTTGGGTGGGGAACAATCGGGGCATATTATATTCTTACAGCATGCTACAACCGGGGACGGTTTATTGACCTCTTTGAAGGTAGCAGAAGTCCTACAGCGATCCGGCCTGCCCCTATCCGAACTGGCTCGGGGCCTAGAAAAACAGCCCCAGTTGCTGGTTAATCTGCCTATGGATAATAAGGATAAAGTCTTATCACACCCTTCGGTGCGAGAAAGCTTGAAACAGGCAGAGGATAGGCTGGGGGAAAAAGGTAAACTGGTAGTTCGCCCCTCGGGAACCGAGCCGGTTGTACGGATAATGGCCCAGGGTCCGGAACAATACCTGCTGGAGGAGGTGATTGAGGGAATAAAAAAGAGCATCGAAAGAGCCGAGGCTTAACGCCGAAGCTCCATTTAGCGCCTGCCCCGGCACTCAAAAGATATCAGCCTAGCGGAAATATGAAGTAGTCTAGTGCTTATATTACGAGTTTCGGGTAACGAGGAGGGGGTTTATCGAATATGTCGGCGGATACCCCCCGGTAGCCACAACCGTAAGCAAGGCCACAAAAACCCGCAGCGATGCGGGTTACAAAAGCCTAGCATGTGGAATTAGGGAAAACAAACAATGATGAAAATGCGCCTTAGGCTGGGAATGACCGGGCGTTGTGTCATT
>CAYRCG010000050.1:0-12269 GCA_964422685.1 uncultured Syntrophomonas sp.
GACGTGAAATTTGCCGACAGGAGAGAATACTACGCCTGTTTTGACAGTTATTATCAGGACAACGATGCATCCTCGATGGTAAATATGGTTGGAAAGTATGTAAAGGAAAGGCTATCGCTATATCTAAGCCTGTTAAAGGATTAATATAAGGTGCCCTGCCCAACATTTTATTCATCCACATCCACCATCAAGCCAGGCTTAAATTCCACAGTGTATTTGTCCTCGTAGATGGTGACCTTCTCCATCAACCGCCGGACAAGCTGCCCGTCATATTCGGCAAGGGCGGTGGATTGCTTCTCTAGAGCATCTGCTTAGTGGCAGGTGTTTTTTAATATAGGTCTAATTACTAAAATAAATGGCTTTGCCATGATGGCTGAAGCGATGGGGGCCGGTTTGCCGTATAAGATCGATTGCCCGGTAATGCTGGAAATGGATTCATACACCTGGTCATGCAGAGGGACATATTTCATTATTTCGCGAGGAGGACCGAGCGCTTATTGTTGGGGACGCTTTTTCAACTACAAAACAAGAATCATTAGTTTCAGTAATCATGCAGGATGAGCGCATCAGCGGACCACCCAAATATTTGACTACAGATTGGGAGGCCGCAAAAAAATCAGTTATAACTATGATGGATTTAAGCCCCTCATTAGCGATGGCGAATCATGGAAAGCCTATGAAAGATGAATATCTATCGGAACATTTAGAAATGATTGTTAAAGATTTCGATAAAATGGCCAAGCCTGAACAAGGTCGCTTCGTGTAAGCAATTATCAATATGTAGAAAAACCTGTTGTAACAAGCATAGACCCGTATTGGAGGCAAATGGGGATACCTTTTGATTTAAGCCGCTGGAAAAGTCAAAAGAAATGGGGCAATGAAAATAGGATCATGGTAAAATATATCTATCGGCAAGTCCATAATGCGTTGTTTGGTGATGATTATCGTGCCGAAAAGATAATGCTAGTTATCATCATACGTTTATAGAAAGGTAGATTAAATGAAGAAATACATAGGTGTTCTATTTGTATTCATTTTGGTTTTTCATCTTTGTGCGTGCGGTGGTGGTGCAGAAAATGATTATATTACTAATGAAGTTGTTTCTGAGATATATTCTGACGATGAGATTAAAGCTGCAATCGCTACCATAACAAAGGAGTTTAGAAAAAAGTGGTCGGGATGTACTCTTACTGAGATTTCCTACGGTGGTGATGAAATGAGTAAGGAATATCAGGATTGGGCTACAAGAAATTCTGCCGACGAAGCGATTGTTCTTATCTCATCATTTGATGTAGATTCATCCGGTGGGGATGGTTCATTGAATCCTAATAGCACATATGATAATTGGATGTGGATTTTGGTGCGAAGTGATGAAGGAGAGTGGAAACATGTCGACCATGGATATTAAGCAGATAAAACCCATTTTGTACTGCGTATGCAAAAGCGAAATCTATCATCGGTCAGTCCATGGGCGGATATGTCGGGCAGGCTTTCATAGAACAGTTTCTGGGGGAACTTAAAGGCTTTATTTCGAACAAACGTTCCGGAATCAATATAAATTGGATTGCGGGGGCTTTTGCAGCAGAGTCAAACATTGATTTTATCTGAAAACATCTTCTAGCTTGATTTCCAAACCGGGGAAGAGCGGGGTGCACAATACTTGGTCACTGCTATACTCCTTTCCTTCCTGGTATTTACCCTCACCATCCAGGCTGTATACCACTACTACATTGAATTTAGGGAAAACCACCCAGTATTCGGGAATTTTGCTGCTCTCATAGAGGTTGAATTTTTGGTACCAAATAGAATGATGATAGTACAATTTTCCCGCCGAATCCCTGAATTCTTCGCTCGGTGAAAACAGCGGGCATTAAACCCGCTGTTTTTTTCCATAGGATTGCCCCCAACATAAAAAACATGTTTATACTAAGGAATAATCCCCAGGATAGCGATGAATCTTTTAATAAATTGCTCTATCCCAAAAGCGTTTTTGGGCTATAGCGGCAACGAAATCGTCGCTAAATTTATCGCTAGTAGACGCACATATAATTCCCGGGAAACCGTTGCTTTGAAGGGGGTTTACAAGAGCTTCTCCAGATGACGCGATCCCAATTGGTTTATAATGCTTAAATGCCTCATCATAATATTCCATGACTTTTTTATCGAATTCACCTTGATTTACCGCACTCCCTCCTACTATATAGACTGCATCATATAAAACCGGTAATTTTGTTTTGATTGTCTCCTCAACCTTCAATTGACTGCCGTCACTTGCGGCTACATAACCTAGTTTTTCCCCGATAATATCAATAAACACATTGTTTTTATTTAGTAGGTTTAGCACATTAGAAACCTCTGCATTATCGTATCCGTCCCCGATCAAAACGGCGACTTTTTGAGTGGAGGCGGAATGCGGCGTGTTTGCCATACTTATCGCCGGCGAGTTTCTTGATTCGTTGACATGCGCTCCTTGGGATCTTTCAACACCGAGATTATCAGCAAAAGTGTTTGCCATATCTGTGTCCACATTCGCCCACATATCTACGTTTTTTTGTCTTACATCTTTACTTTTAACATATTGGAGGTGATAGATAAATGTACTAACAAGATCTCTTTGTTCGAATGGGGCCAAGCTATTCCAAAAAAGCCGTGCCTGCGTAAAGTAATCTCCAAAAGAAGCGCTTGGGAATTCCCGCGTGACATTGCCCTCTACACCCTCTGGATAGAATCCGTATCCGCCGCTCTCTAATGATGTTTCACCGGGAGTATTGTTAGCTAGCATATTTTCATGAAAATTATTATTATCTATATCGATACGATATTTTGAATGGCCGTCGCGATGATTAGTATTAACCTCGCATATGGGTCTGTTTATCGGAATTTCATTGATGTTTGCTGTTCCGAGTCTGTGGTAATCTGTATCGCGATAGGCAAATGCCCGTCCTTGCAAGACCGGATCATTAGAAAACTCTATGCCCGGCACCAGCGTTGCAGGGTCGAATGATGACTGCTCCTCTTCGGCAAAAAAGTTATTTACCAAGCGATTTAGGGTGAGTTTACCGATTATCTTAACGGGGATTGTCTCTTCAGGCCACAGTTTTGTTGCATCTAAAATATCGAAATCATATTTGAATTCATCTTCTTCCGGAATTAACTGTACCCCTAAATCATATTCAGGGAATATGCCTTTTTGAACAGCCTCAACTATATCCCTGCGGTGAAAATCCGGATCTATTCCTCCAATAATATTAGCTTCCTCCATAGTTATAGAATGAACACCAAGCTTAGGTTTCCATACAAACCGAACAAAAGTTGATTTTCCCTGGGCATTCACAAGCCTGAATGCGTTGATAGGGTATCCTTCCATCATCCGCCAACTCCTCGGGCGCGCTCTTAAGGACATAAGCCACATAACCATATGGGCAGATTCCTGATTACTTGCTACATAATCCCAGAAATCGTCATGGGCGACTGTTGCTTGCGGGATATCGGTAACTGGATTGGGCTTAACCGCGTGTGTTACATCCATGAACTTCATTGCATCTGCGAGTATGAACACAGGGAATTGGAGCGAAAGCATATCATAGTTTCCTTCTTCTGTATAGAACTTAACTGCAAAGCCGCGTATATCTACCGCCGTATCTTTTGAACCTTTGCTGCCGATAAAGTTCGAAAAACGGGTAAATACAGGTGTTTTAGTACCTGGTTTCTGCATAAAATCGGCTACAGTATAGTCCTGCATAGATTCCGTTAATTCAAATTCCCCGTACAGACCGAAACCACGAGCATGAACAACCTTTTCTGGAATACGCTCACGATTGAATCGGGATTGCTTTCTATAAAAATTTGCATCCCTAAGTAGTAAGGGGCCCCTTTTACCGGCCCTTAGACTTTGGCGGTCATCAGTAATTTTATAGCCTGAGTCGCTGGTCATTATTTTACCTTCACCCGTATTTTGTGTACGGTATTGCATCATTTGATTACTTTTGAAATTTGAATTGGGCTCTGCCCGTACTTCATCTTTATTCATGTTAAACTCCCTTTCTCTTGAACTGCTTAAAGTATGCTCATTCCCCCAGGTTCCAATTCATAATAAACTGGCTGTAAATGAGAAAATCATCAGGTTCGATAATTCTGGGTATAGGAACATCTTCCAGGTCAATCTTTTCGGGTCGGCGATAAACCAACGCTTTCATGGTATCAGCCATTTACTATTCATTCCTTTCTTAAGCGTAAAGATCAGGAAAGAATCTCTTTCCGACCCACAACCTTTGGTTTTTAAACATCACGATATTTACGATATTGCAAGGAATTAGTAACACATCACCTCTTTCCATTGGTCTGCTTGAAAACAAAAAGACCAATATCCTTATGCTCTATTTAAGACAATTCATAAGAATACTGGTCTGTTTTGAAGCCACCCGTACGGTTTCTTCGCAATCCACCAGGGTCCGCCAGGGTATGAAATTTTATAAATATCCTATTCCTATTTGGTTAAAATGCGATTATAAACCATAACATGTATCCAAAAATCACTCTCCGGTTCAATATCACAGGTTTGTTTTTTATAGCGGTGGTCTCAGCGAACAGGGCATTATCCCTGAATTTTATCAAGAATGCATTGAGAAACCTGGAAGGTAAAGGAGGGTCCGGGGACATATTCCGCTATATAGACCTTTGTGAAACTTTTCATCCCCAAGTGAAAGTAAATGGAAGCTAATGTGTAATGAATATATGATGGGGTTCTGCTATAGTTTGATAGAGCCTGGCGGGTCGGAATAAGATGAATGGGGGTTATAAGGTGAAGAAAAAGCTGGGAATCGCTTTGGGGGGGATAATAATCTTGCTCATTGCCTGCTTGGTATTTGACCACTATTATTATTTTTCACCCGGAAACGATCATGGCCGGATTAAACAGGAGGCGGAAAGGATTCTACAGAAAGAGGGGCCCAAGCTTTTAAAATCCAACATGCTGGGAATGAGGCAGGGGATAGAGAAAGAAATGAAATGGATTAAGGTGTTGGATATTAGGGAGCTTGAGGGTAGGACTTATCTGCTTTTTAAGCTGGAATATGGCCTAACTGGGCCGAACTTGGAGCGGATGGTATATGATTATGGGAGTGGGAATGGCTACATATTAGGATTGCGTCAGGTGGAAAAGAAACTGGGACGGATTTCCCTGGCAAAAGGCATGGAGTTTGAAAGCAATTATCTATCAGCCAGTCCGGTTGATTGCGGTCTAGATGCTGATGGAATATTTTATGGTTATTGCAAGAATCCCCAGGTGGCTAAAATGCGTTTGGAAACCGCTGAGGGGAAAATAGTGGAGTGTGAGGCCAAAGACCGTATACTGCTAACGGCTATTCCGGGAAATAATTTGGAGGATATTTACCCCTCTTTCTTTAACGCCCAGGGGGAACAGATACAGTTATCCTATGGTTTCAGGGTGGTTTTTGTTTCCAATGATGAAAAGTTTTATCAGCAGTACACTAATAGCCCTATGGAATGGTGGAATATAGCGGCTAAGGATTTAGGCGCCGCTTCTTTGCCATCCGGTGCTGCGGACGCCTTATGGGTTTTCGCCGATCAGCAAACGGAAGCCTTACGGGAGCCGGCTTTGAGCAAGCTCAAGGAATTGGCGGAAAATGGGGTGCCGCTTATATTTATAGGAATGCAGGATAGCGACGCCCTCTATCAGGCTTTTCCGGTTAAGGAGAGGCCGGCTAAAATTAATGAGACAGAAGTTGAAGCCCTCTATTTAGGAAAGAATACAAAGCAAGAATTGGAAATCGGTATTATTATTTTAGGGGAGGAAGAGATTTCCCCCATATTGCAAAAGTCTATTTATTTGCGCTACCAATTGGATGAGGATGAACTTAAGGGAGCGGGGGAGGCGGCTAAAGCCAAATCAGGGCCGAAGCAAGAAACCACCACCCTGCCGCCGGCTGTCCCGGAAAAAGCAGGGGGGGTTAGGCCATGAAAAAAATTATAAAAATATCATTTTCTATCTGCTTGGGTTTACTTATACTGCTGGGCAGCGTAGCGCCCGCTATGGCGCAAGGAGCCCCGAAAGAAGTGGAAATGACGGCCGAAGCCGGATTTAAGGGCTTTGCCCGTTGGGGTCAGGCTTTCCCTGTGCAGATAAACCTTTTCAACCCAGGACCGGAAATCCGGGGTCGTTTGGTTTTTGATACCAACAATAACGAAATGCGCATTCAGCAGCAAAAGGAGGTAATCCTTCCCACCGGAAGCAAGAAGAAGATAAGTATGTATATCCCGGCCAATGCTGCTACTAATTACGAGATTAAGCTACTGGCTGGGAATCTGGAAGTAGCTAAATGCAAAACCCGGGTTACGATTATGCAGCCCCAGGAGATGTTAGTGGGTGTTTTGGCTTCTGGTTCTAACACCATGGACCATCTGGGAGGGATCAAATTTCCTTCTGCTGTGCAGAGGGTAAGCGTGACTCAAATGACAGCCCAAGATGTACCGGAAAAAGGACTGCTATTGGATAACCTGGATATCCTGGTAATTAATGATTTTTCCACCTCCGATCTAGGCAAAGGGCAGCTGCAGGCTGTTGAAGACTGGGTGCAAAGGGGAGGGATGCTGGTCCTAAGCGGGGGACCCAATTGGAAGAAAAGCGCTATGACTCTGCCGGGGACCCTTTGGCCGGTGGGTATTTCCGGCACCAGGCAGATTTCAGCCTTGCCCGGGATGGAAAAACTTTGCGGAGAAAGCCTGGAGGTGAAAAGGCCCTTCATTATTACTGAGGGCAAACTACGCTCCGGCAAAGTTCTTTTGAGTTCCGGGGATACCCCGGTTATTGTTGAGGATAAACAGGGCCGGGGGAGTGTACTTTATCTGGCTTATGATTTGGCTTTAGAGCCTTTTGCTAACTGGTCAGGCAACAATACCTTCTGGAGTCAGTTAATCTTGCGTATTAACCCTCATCTGATGGCTGGTGCCAGCGGCCGCTATTATAGTGTTCAGGATATGGCCTGGATTCTGCGCAACTTTCCGGCCGGTGATCTGCCTTCCGTAGGCTGGCTGGCTTTGGTGCTTTTGGCTTACATCCTGGTTTTGGGACCGGGGGTTTATCTTATCCTTAAAAAATATGACCGCCGGGATTGGGCCTGGGCCCTTATACCGGCTTTGGCGGTTTTGCTCTTTTCTATGACTTACTGGGGGGCTTTCAAGGCCAAAGGCCGGGATGTTTTTAGCAATGTTATTACCCTGGTGAAGCTGCAACCAGACGCGGATCGGGCTGAAGCTACCAGCTATCTGGGGATTTTCGCTCCTACCCGCAAGGAATTCTCCTTCGATTTGCCCGGACAGCAGATCGTTGATGTGATAGTTGGGGATATGGGCTATATGCAAAGGAACATTATGATGGGAGGAGCACCTACTTCCAAGGAATTACCGCTTTTGGCTACCGTAAGCCAGGATGAAAGCACCCGGATAGATTTTGATGATGCCAGCCGCTGGTCGATGCGTTGCATCGCCTTGAATGAAAATATAGAACAGGTAGGGCGGATTGAAAGCCAGCTTATCAGCAGCCAGGGGAAAATTAAGGGAGAGATCAAAAACCGCACCGGACAGACCCTATATAATTGCATTATCCTCAACCGCTATGGTTATCAGCGTATCCCCAAAATACTTCCGCGGGAGGCGGTGGAAGTGGAGTTTGTTCCGCGTTTTAGCCCCAATCAGGGGCCGGCGTTTTATCGGATTTTTGAACGCTATCCGATATATCGTCCCCAAGGCTATCAAGAAAGTGCCAGTTGGGAAAGACAGTGGTCAAGCCAGGTTTTAGAGAATGCCTTGCGCGGCGGCCAGTTGATGGATGATTCCTTGATGTTTATAGGCTTTACCCATTCCGCCGCTTCGGATACCTTGCTCCCGGAAAACCGGGGGAAGGTCAATTACAATAGCATCTATTTCGCCCCATTAGAACTAAAACTGGATACCCAGAAAACCCTGTCTATACCGCCGGGGATTGTCAATGGCCGATTCGTTGCTACAGATGGCCGCAACTTCAACCAGGACCCCTGGGGATATAGCCTGGAAGGGGGTTTCATGGAATTTGAGCTAGATCTGCCTTTTTCCCGGGATGAGGTAGAGATTGACGAATTCAAGCTGTATGTAGGTTCTAATGATTACCGGCGGGCTTACCTTATGCAAATGATGATTTATAATTCTCAAAAAGGCCAGTGGGAGGATTTGAGCTATCAGCTAAATGGAATGATACTTAAAAATTGGAAAACCTACGTTTCGGATAAAGGCTCACTGCGGGTAAAGATAGGCAGTGGGGCTAAAGATTCCAATTATATAAATATATCCGGTGTTACCCTAAGCCTAGAGGGAGAGTATCTGTCCTGGTACCTCTCCTCGGCGCAGCCGCCTGCGGCGGTTTCGGGTGATAACAGCGGGGAAGGGGGGGAATAGAATGCTGCAGGTAGAGAAATTGTCCAAAAGCTATGGTAAATTCCTGGCGGTTGACCAGCTTTCATTTAAGGTGGAAGATGGGGCAATTTTCGGTTTTGTAGGGCCTAATGGTGCCGGTAAAACGACTACCATGAAGGTATTGGCTACCTTGTTGCGCCCCAGCTCCGGCCAGGTTTGGATAGCGGGTGAGGACCTAAGCCGAAACCCGCGGCGCATCCGTCAACTGGTAGGCTATATGCCTGACTTCTTCGGGGTTTACGATGACCTGAAAGTGGGCGAATATCTCGATTTCTACAGTGCCAGCTATAGGATTCCCGCCCGGCAGAGGGAAAAAATCATCCCCGATTTGTTAGAATTGATGGATCTTTCGCATAAGCGGGAGGCCTATGTGGACTCTTTATCGCGGGGGATGAAACAACGCTTGTGCTTGGCCCGTTGTTTGGTACATGACCCGGCCCTGCTTATTTTGGACGAGCCTGCTTCGGGGCTGGACCCGCGGGCCCGGGTAGAAGTGCGGGAAATCCTTAAGGAGCTGAAAAGCATGGGCAAAACTATAATAATAAGCTCGCATATTTTATCTGAGTTAACCGAGCTCTGCAGCCATCTAGGGATTATAGAGGCCGGGAAGATGGTGGCTTGCGGCAGTGTCGATGAAATTATGCACCGCAGCCAGTCGGCCCAATCCATTGCTATTCGGACTTTAAACCGGATAGACGACACTATTGCCATTATTAGTGAAGAATGGGGCTATTCCGCCCTTAAGCTCGATGATCAGACCCTAGAACTGCCCTTCAACGGGGATGAGGAAGAAATGAATCGTATCCTGACTCACTTGATTCAAGCCGGTATCCCTTTGGTTTCCTTTGCCCCCTCCACCAGCAGTTTGGAGAATATATTCATGCAGCTAACGAAAGGGGTGGTGCAATAATGAAAAGCTTGGTATTAAACCCCATCCTGGCCAAGGAATTGCGTTCCCGGATGAGGAATTGGAAATCGCCGTTGATGATAAGTCTGTACTTATTATTGCTGGGGCTCATCACCCTGGCTTACTATTGGATGCAGCAAAAACGCGGATTTTACTCAGGTTTCGGTCCCGATGTAGGCCCGCAGATATTTATCGTATTAAGTGTTTTTCAACTTTTGTTGCTTTCCTTTGTAACCCCGGCTCTGACTGCGGGGGTAATAAATGGGGAAAGGGAAAGACAAACCTTTGATCTTTTACTCTGCACCCGCTTGTCCTCGGCTTCCATCGTCTTGAACAAGCTTTTGGCTTCTATAGGCTATATACTTTTGCTCTTGATCGCTTCCCTGCCGGTTTTTGCTATAGTATATTTCTTCGGGGGGGTCTTATTAAGCGATATGGGCCGGGTTATACTGGTATCATTAGCTGCAGCAGTTACTTTTGGGGTTATCGGAATCTTCTGCTCCACCCTTTTCAAACGAACCCAAGTTTCCATGGTAGTAAGCTATATCTTAGTCTTGTTTTTTTTGGTGGGGACTTTGGCTATTACGATCTTTCAGCAGGGGATACAGACCGGCCCCTATCCCAAGGCTACGGCTATGTATTTTTCTTATGCCAATCCCTTGGTAGCTCTTTTCTCCATCTTCCCCAATCAGGCAGCAGGCGTGGGTCTTATGAGCAGTTTTTTGGGGGGCTTTCGCAATTTCGGTTATAGTGCCGGCGCTAGCCCGGCTTTAAGCCCCTGGCAATATAATTTTATTATCGATGGGGCTCTGATAATAGTCCTGCTTTTGCTGACTATTTTTATAGTTGACCCGGTAGCGCGCTTTAAACGCTTGCGGAAGCAACCGCCTATAGCCGGGGAAGAAGCGGAGAAAAATCTAAAAGAGAATAATTCTCATGATGTAAAGGGTGCAGATGCAGAAGATGAGGCGTGAGAGCGCGGCCCTATGGTCGGGGACAAACAATGATTAAAAGAGAGTTTGAGGGCTCTTGGACGCTAAGGGATAGCGGGTGGACACTAATACCCCTCTCTCCTCACCCCTCACGCCTCACCTTTTCATATTAACCACCATTATGTAGGGAGTGAAATTATGCAACCGGAAAAATACGGGGACAAAAGAATAATTGCCTATCTGCGGCCGATTTTACGCCGGATTAGACTGCAGCATTACTTGCTGTGGCTATTGCGGGGCTCGGCCGGAGCGATGCTTTTTTCCGCCCTTTTATTATTGCTTTCCTTTTTCATTCCTTGGCCCGGGGTAAAACAGTTTTGTTGGTGTAGTCTGGGAGCCGGTCTGTTCTTAGCCGGGCTTTGGGCCTGGGGGCGGCGCCCGGATTTATGGGATGCCGCTTTGGCTAGTGATGCCAAAGGCTTGCAGGAAAGGGTAACAACTGCTTGGGAATGTTCGGCAGAGGATTCTGCGATAATACGCCGACAGCGGCGGGATGCTCTAGGGCAACTGGAGGCCTTAGATTATAGAACGGCTTTTCCCCTTACTTTTCCGGTCAAGGAAGGGAAGATATTAGCTTTGAGCCTAATCTTGCTAGGCTTGCTATGTGCTTTGCCCAATCCCCAGCAAATGGAAGTGGACAGGGCTATTGCGATAAAAGAAGAACTGTTGCGGCAGGAAAAGAAAATAGAAGCCGTAAAAAAGGAAATAGAAGCCAAGAAAGAGCTAATCCCGCGGGAAGAATTGGAGCAGGCGATAGCCTCCCTGGAAGAATTACAGAAGGATTGGCAAGGGACTACTGATATGAAAAAGGCTTTAAAATCATTGGCTATGGCAGAAGAAAAGCTGGAAGAATTGAGACGGGAAAACCTCCAGCCGGTAAAGTCTAGTACAGGGCCGGAATCACTAAAGCCCGGGGAAGAAAGGCCGGCAAGTTCCGGGGAGGGAAGCCCGGGCAAGGATAATAGACGGGATAATCCCTTAGCATCCGGAGATAAAGGGGAGGATAAAGCCAACGCGGGAGAGAAAAGTGATACAGCAAGCAAAGGGAATAATGCTGAATCTAAACCATCGGAATCGGTCGGGCGAGGTGATTCTGCCAGCCAGGCGGGGGGAAACGCCCTCCCCCAGCAAGAGGGGAAAACAGCGGCGTTGGCGGAGTTGAACCGGGCTTTGCGCGCGGTTCAGGATTCACGCCAGGCCCTGCTCGCTGCCGGTAGCCTTTCCCCCTCTCAATGGGCATCTGCTTCGGACGGCGACGCCGCAAATGCAGCCTCAGGCAGCAGCGGGAACAACGCGGCGAAAAACAACCCTGGCAATAGTAGCAGCGCTTCGCCGGGCGGGGCCGGCGGTCTAGCTCCTGATAGCTGTGGTTCGGGAAATGCCGCGGGTGCAGGCACCTGAAGTTCAGCTTCCTCTGCCGGGCAGCAGGGGGCGGGAACTAGCGGCAATCCGGGCGGCAGCGGTCAGCAAGGCGGGCAGCCGGGCAGTGCTTCCGGGAATGGCAGTGGAGCAGGGCTAGGCAGCGGCAGTGGTGATAATGTCTCCCCGGGGCAAAGTGCTTCACCGGCCGAAATGGGAGGCAACGAACCGGCCGCCATGAAATGGAAGGACTATGAAAAGATTTATGATCCTCAGCGGATCGGACGCGGCGGAGAGATATCTCGAGTAAAGGGGCAGGCGGGTGACGGGCCGCAGCAGGTACTGGAAATCGACGACCCGGCTATAATGACGGAAAGTATGCGCCCATACCGTGAGGTATTGGCCGAATACAGTCAGGCGGCTCGGGAATCACTCCTGCGCCAGCCCATACCCTCCGGTATGACAGAAGTGGTCAGGAACTATTTTTCTTCACTGGAGGAATAGACCGTGGTTCTACTAATGTTAGACAACCGTTAAATCATCCT
>CAYRCG010000050.1:12369-13524 GCA_964422685.1 uncultured Syntrophomonas sp.
TAGGTAAGGCTCGGCAGATAGAGGTAGAGATAGCTAAAGTAATGGTAGGGCAGAAGCAGATAATCAGAAACAGCCTTATTGCTTTATTGGCGGGGGGGAATGTCTTGCTGGAGGGGGTCCCTGGCTTGGGGAAGACTATGCTGGTGAAGACCTTAAGCCAGGTGCTGTCCCTGGACTTCAAACGACTGCAATTCACCCCGGATCTGATGCCGGCGGATATAATAGGAACCAACATAATTTCTGAGGATGCCGAAGGGCATCGGGGCTTTCATTTTCAGCCGGGGCCTATATTTGCCAATATCGTTTTAGCGGATGAAATCAACCGCGCTACCCCTAAGACCCAAAGTGCTTTGCTGGAAGCCATGCAGGAAAGAACCGTTACCGCCGGAGGAAAAACCCGCGCTCTGCCGCATCCCTTTTTCGTGTTGGCGACCCAAAACCCCTTGGAAATGGAAGGCACTTACCCTTTGCCTGAGGCTCAGACCGATCGCTTTTTGTTTAAATTGCTGGTGGAATTCCCGAAGGAAGAAGAATTAGCCCTAATTATTAGTAGGGATCTGGGTTCAGAACCCGGGGAACTTGAGAAAGTTGCCGACGGGGAAGAAGTTCTGGCTATGCGGGAGATTGCTGCCGGAGTGCCGGTAGCCGAGCGGGTAAAGCAGCGAATAGTAAAGTTGGTTTTAGCCAGCCATCCGGATAGCCCCTATGCGCCGGAAATAATCAAGAGCTATGTGCGCTATGGAGCCTCGCCCCGTGCAGGCCAGGCTTTAATAGCCAGTTCCCGGGTACGGGCTTTAATGGAAGGACGCTACAATGTTGCTTTCGACGATATCGAGGAATTAGCTTATCCGGTTTTGCGGCATCGTATCATCCTGAATTTTGAAGGAGAAGCCGAGGGGATCCAGATAGATGACTTGGTTAGCGAACTTTTGCTCGCCAGTGAAGAAAAATAAACCAGGCCATTGTCGTTCTATGCCTAGTGTCCCGGTCATTCTGAGCTTGCCACCTGTCATTGCTATGAAAGGGGTTTTTAACGCAGATATACGCTGACCCTTCGGGTGCTGATAGACGCTGATAATATCTCAACCATTAAATAGCGGATGCCCTGACCCTTTTCGTTTACCGTGGTGCATGTAGTCGTTAAAAATTCCGAGC
>CAYRCG010000051.1:0-13505 GCA_964422685.1 uncultured Syntrophomonas sp.
ACCAAACGATACAAATATGCAAAAGCTGATAGAGGTTTTCGGGAACGGTAAATCTGAGAAAGCCATATAGCGATAAAATAAAGTAAAAGAGGCCCTGCACGGCCTCCTTCGGAATGGAACATATAATATATTTATAGCTATATTTAAAGATTTAGTTCGAAGGAGGAGGGATTTTTTATGGAAGGAATGAAACATTACAAAGGGAAACTATTGCGGGATATTCTCGAACAGAGTGGTTTTACCGTAACCTACGACGGTGCCATGAAAGATGGGAAACCAGAAGGATACGGCCGGGCATTTTACCGTGATGGCAGGATATATGAAGGCGAATGGAAGGATGCCCAACCTCATGGGCAAGGCAGACTATATTATAAAAATTTGAATCTATGGTATGAAGGGGAATGGAAAGAGGGCAAAAGGGAAGGTCTGGGGGCTTCATATTATGAGGATGGAAAACCGGCCTTTACCGGGGAATGGAAAGCCGGCAAACCTTTAAAATAGGGATTTAACCCCCAAAAGAAGCCGGGCTTGGGATTTACGAAGACAAGTAAATTTTTGACCGACTCTCTTCAAGCGGGAGCTAAAAGTTAAGACCACACCGAGGGATTAAACCTTTCGTGTGGTCTTTCTTTAATATAGTCTACAGATTTTGATGTTCACTCATTGTCTGTAGACTTTTTGTCTGCTTATAAATACAATTATTTTTGTACAAATGGAGGGTCTTCAAAATGGATATAGTTAAGGTTTTTGGAACTAACCTAAGAAATTGGAATTATTCTGGAAGGGCAATGTTTTATTCTGCTTTAAGAGAAAGAGAACTTGCATAAACGGTTAGGATGACTGCTTTTGAAAGGAGATACATATTATGCCGTATGGGGATTATGCCGAATGCCCTAATTGTGGAAAAGTGGCATACGGGGAAGTTGGAATTGAAGAAGAATTTGGTTATAGAAATATGGGATCAGGAAAAATAATTCCACAATCTTGGCGTCGTGATTGCCGTTTACAAGAACTTCGCGATGCAGACCCTAGGATGATTATTAACGTTTACACTAAAGGGTGTTCACTCCCGAAGCCATTCTTTGATAGAACGGCTTCTTTCTTTGTCACATTTTTTTGAATATGAATAAATACTCATGGGCTATAAGCAGGAAATTATATTTGACACTATTGGTTTTCCAATAACCTGTGGCTTTACAATTGTGCTGCTCTTTCATAATTATCTCTTTTGTCTTGAATCCCGCTGATTCAAATATTTTCATAACTTCAAAGCTCATCGGTATGATGTGCCCTTTTTGCCTTGTGTCGCCCATAAGTACAGCACAGAACTTTCCCTTTTTAAGGACACGATAGCTTTCGGCTGCAACGACCTCCATTTCTTTAAGAAAGTCCCTAACCCCAAAATTGGACAAGTCATGGGCAATATCCATGTCCTCGCTATAATGAATAATGTCTGCATAAGGTGGATGAGTACAAATAAGATCTATACTCACGTCAGAAACAAAATCAAGATTTCGTGCATCACCCTTATGAATAAATACCTTACCATTGGCGCCTTCGTGCTCAAAGTCGACCTTTTCCCGGCACCTGTCTAAAGCAACATCGTTGACATCAACACCAATAATATCCCTATTCAATAGTTTTGCTTCAACCAGAGTGGTGCCACCTCCTGCGAATTGGTCAAGTACCAAATCCCCTTCCTTAGAATACCTAAGAAGAATATTCCTCGGAATATAAGGAGACCAATTTCCACGCCATTTTGCATCATGTGTTGCCCAGTCTCCACGCTTTGGAAAACTCCATACTGTAGTCATTTCCAGTTCAAAGTCTTTTGGTTCCCATTTTTTTATCTTTGTATTTCTCATATATCCACCTTTAAATAAAGAGTTTGGCCATAATCCCATTTTCCATATCATCAATACTATATATTGTCTCTAGAACATCAAATGTTTCCCGGAGGTTACCTCTTGCATTCCTCCAGGCAGTGCCGTCAGTAAACCACACAAAGGTAAAACCAGCTACAGTATCAGCCTCTTTAGCTAGCATTTTATAGCTTCTAGCAGTTTCATTCAGTTTAGAACCGCCGCCCGTGCCACCGTAAAAGTTGGTTTCAATAGCATAAATCATCGATTCGGTTTTTACTACGAAATCGAAACGTTTTCTCGCTTTGCCTCGATTCGATAAAGCAGATAGATTAATTCCCCATTGTTTCTCAACATCTGCGAGATACATTTCTTTAAAATAAGTAATACCCTTCTTAAATCCGGCTTTCTGTATGTAACCTTCTACCAACTCCTCCATTTGATGACCACCCCGATTCTTGCGACCGTTTGAATCTAGGCCCGTTTCCACGCCAAGAGCATAATCAAGAAGGTTATTTACCAAATGGTTTGCTATTATATTAAAAAGACCGGTTTTACGCATAAATACCTTGTATTGCTCTATAGGGTAGTTCATTTCATCAAATCTATATAGAAACATCCCGTCATCATCTTGCGCATATATTTCATGGCCACGAACCGCGAGAAGAAGAGGAATACATTTAAGGGTTTCAGGGTATTTTTCTATAATCGTTTCAAAATCCTTTTCTATATTTTCCGATCCAATAAGTGAATTCAAAATGTTTAGTTCTATTTTCATGTTTTCAACTTTTTTAATTACCTTACCAAAATCAACATAATAATTATAACCGGAAATACTAAGCCTAAATTTACTTAACCATTCATCAAAATTTCTTTTCAATTTCGCTCACCTCAATAGTTGCAAATAAGTAATTCGCTTATTTTTCCCCGAGAACTCGCGTTGCTATTAATCATTCGCGATGCAGAAATACGCTTTATTTTCATCTTTGAATATAGCTCATCGAAAAAATTATCATCCGGATCTGTATTTTTTGGATCAGAGTTGCTGGCGATCACATAAGCCCCTTTACCCGATAACCGCTGAACATACTCAGCTAGCTCAGCTTGGGCTTTGTCATCAAATGCGTTTTCAGTATATGCCGTAAAACTCGAAGTTGCACTAAGTGGGCGATACGGAGGATCGATATAAACAAATGTATTCTTGTCAATAAAATCATCGGATTGGCGATAATCCCCACATATTATTGTAACGTTCGATAAAGATCCTGATATATATCGCAGGTTATCCTCATCACATATCAGCGGCGCTTTGTATGAACCAATAGGAACGTTGTATTCACCTTTGGAGTTCACCCTGTAAAGTCCATTAAAGCAGGTTCTATTAAGAAAAACAAAAAGGGACGCTATCTCGGTACCTAAAACACTTTGGCATTTAAGTTCATTAAACTGTTTTCTTTTTTTATAATAATATTCTTTTCGAAAATCATCGCCGAGGGGGATATATTCAGCTTGATACTGCGACAGCTTGGAAATTAAACCATCAGCATCATCACGCAGGACCCGGTATGCATTAATCAGTTCGGCATTTATATCACTTATATATACCTCATCCAGTTTATACTTATTAAGGATATCGAACAGTACCGCACCACCACCGATGAATGGTTCTGCATATTTTCTAATAGTATCTCCGAGTCCTTTAGGATACTGTTTTTTAATTATGTTAATAATCTGGCCTTTTCCACCGGCCCACTTTACAAAAGGTTTCATTCTTTTTTCTTTAATATACCCGACATTCCTACCATCTATCGGTTTTTTTGTGTCCTTGGGAATAAGATACATGTTACCGCTCACCTCAACATTGGGAATTCTTTGTTTGGAACATAATATAGCCACCCAATTTTGAGAAACTCCCCAAAGTTCCGCAGCTTCTTCGGCAGACATATAATTCATGGTACCCTCCTAATAATTCTAATCAAGCATATTATATTCTAAGTCTAGAACATTAGCGAGCTGCGCGACAGTACCTCCATCCCCTTGTCCCTAATAAAGAACCTTCCCAAAGGGTCTTATGATTGTAACTATCGCGAATTACCGCTTTATTGCCCGCTACAAAATGCTATACATAGCCCAAGTGTCCCTCCATTTCGGTTTCAAGCATCTGTTCAATTGTGCGGCAAACAAGCGCTTCAACTTTGCCTGAATATCCCTAGTGTTTTGGCAATCCTATAATAACAGGAAATTCGCCTAATTAATTATATCAAACATATGTTCCCTGCGCAATTCCTTTTGAAGGTATTGACGCTTGCCTAAATGGTGCGGGTTCGATGAAAGGCGTCATCTCTAAGACCTTTATTTTGTTTGAACAAAAGGGTGAAGGGATGGATAGAGGGGCCTGGTTACTGTTTTGTTCATTGTTATAGGAAGCTATATGGGGCAGTTCAGGCACAACTATTTTGTGGGAATTAAGACTCCATGGACATTGGCCAGCGAAGAAATATGGCAAATGACACATCGGATGTCCAGCCGCATATGGGTCACATGCGGACTGCTGTGCCTAGGCATATCCTTTGTAAATGCAGTGTGAGGAGGGGTGGTTTATTCCCTTATAGTTTTATTAATGGTTATCATTCCTATCGTGTATTCATATTCGGTTTTCAACAAAGTATACAAATACAATCAATGAATTCTAAACGGAGCGGGGATATGAAAATCATTTAATAACTAGGCCCTAATAAAAAACCTCCCTATAGGGAGGTTTTTCTTTTTTACTATTATTCTAGCGTTTAGAGTACTGGGGAGCTTTCCTGGCCTTATGCAGACCGTATTTTTTCCTTTCTTTCATGCGTGGGTCACGGGTTAGAAAACCGGCTCTTCTCAGCATCGCTTTCATATCCGGGTTGGCTTGGAGCAAAGCCCGGGCAATGCCCAACTGAATAGCACCTGCCTGTCCCGAAACACCGCCTCCGTTAACCCGGCATATAACATCAAATCGTCCCTGTGTTGCGCTTAAAACTAACGGTTGCTGGACGATTAAACGGCTGGTCTGGTTAGGAAAAAAGTCTTCAAAACTCCGGTTGTTTATAGTTATGTTACCTTCACCCGGCACTAATCTAACCCGGGCTATAGCTTCTTTTCTTCTGCCTGTCCCCCAGTATTGTACCTTTGCCATCTCAATCCTCCTTACCCTTTAAGCTCTTTTAATTCTGGTTTCTGCGCCTGATGCGGGTGTTCACTACCGCTATATACCTTGAGTTTTTTGAACATACTCCGTCCCAGGCGATTATGTGGCAGCATACCTCTTACTGCCTCTTCAATAGCCTTTTCCGGTTTTTTCCGCAGTAGAGTTCCGTAATCCATCTCTTTTAGACCGCCCGGATAACCGGTATGGTGGCGGAATTTTTTCTGATTAAGCTTATCGCCGCTAAGCTTTATCTTAGCCGCATTAATTACGATAACAAAATCCCCTGTATCAACATTAGGGGTAAAAATGGGCTTGTGCTTTCCCCTTAATATAGAGGCAACTTCTGAAGATAGCCTGCCCAGCATCTTATCGCTCGCATCTATCACATACCATTTACGGTCCACTTCCGCAGGTTTTGCTACATAGCTTTTCAAGTCTTTCCCTCCTGTAAATGCAATAACTCAGGATTTAAGGCCTATTGCTGCATATCCGTCAACGGGGCAGAAGCCAGATATGAAGGTTAAGGCTACCTTTTAATATTAGCTAAATTTAACTACTCCTGTCAAGCAAAATGCCGCTTTTATTTCCTGCCTCTTCCCTTGCTCCTGGGGGCCATTCCTTTTGTTTATTCTCTCCCTATATAATCGCTTTTTAGGGTTTTCATCAGTAATACACTTTTACTAGGTAAAGCCCTTGAGGCGGAGCGGTGGGGCCGGCCAGGGCCCTATCCCGGGCGTCAATTATCTCCTTTAGGTAGTGGGGGGGATATTTACCCCTGCCTACCGCCAAAAGGGTACCGCTAATTATCCTTATCATATTATACAGGAAAGCGTCAGCTTCAATATGCAACCTCAAATAGGAGTCCTTTTCCGTCAGATAGCAACAGAATATCTCCCTATCGAAAGTTCTGGCGGAGGAACCGCTCGCACAAAACGAACTAAAATTATGTCTTCCTGTTAACATTGCCGCTGCTTCTTGCATCGCCTTCAGGTCAAGCTTTTTTGTATAACAATAAGCGTAATTACGATAAAATGCGGCCTTAGCCTTCCGGCGGTATATAACATAGCAATAGCGTTTCTTAAACGCATCGAAGCGGGGGTTAAATTCGGGGCCGGTTTCCTGGCTTTCCAAAACCCTAATATCCCCAGGCAACTGGCTATTTAGGGCATAAACCCATTTGTTGGCGGGAATGGTTGAATTGCTATCGAAAGCAACTACCTGACCCAAAGCATGAACCCCAGCATCGGTCCGCCCGGCACAGATTATAGTTAATTGTTCCCCGCTTAGTCTATAAATAGCCTTTTCTAGCTCCGCTTGTATGGTATTTGCATTCTTTTGGATCTGAAATCCGTGATAATTACTACCATCATACTCTAGTAGAAGTTTTATCCTGCCCATTGTTATTTCTCCCTACTAATAAGAAAGGCGGGGGGTGAGCGTCCACTTCTATATTTCCCCACATGGAAGCAAAAGCCCGTTTAACCAACGGGCCAGGGTTGATTTACCGGACCATCCCTTCCCGGCACCGCCAGGAATTTGTTTTCCCGGATATCAAAAGTTTATGCTTTTTAAAACCATTCGCTTCTTTGCCGGTTAAAAAATAGAAATCCTTAATGCCTGTCATTACTCAACCAGTTCGAGTATCACCATAGCAGCACCATCACCCTTACGAAAACCGGTTTTCACCAGGCGGGTATAGCCGCCGTTACGTTCCTTATAGCGAGCAGCGATATCGTCAAAGAGTTTCTGCACAACTTCATCGCCCATAACATAAGACGCGGCCCGCCTACGGGCGTGTAAATCTCCTCTTTTGCCCAGGGTAATCATTTTTTCCGTTAGTCGTCTTATCTCCTTAGCTCTGGTTTCGGTGGTAGTAATCTTTTCTTCCTTTAGGAGAGATGTCACCGAATTCCTAAGCACGGATCTCCTGTGATCACTCCTGAGCCCTAACCTGCGATAACTCACGGGGACCCTCCTTTCTAATCCTCAGACTTTCTGAATGATAGATTTAATTCTTTTAGCTTTCTTTCGATTTCTTCCAACGACTTCTGGCCCAGGTTTCTTATCTTGCTCATTTCCTCACGGTTTTTAGCAATCAAGTCCCCTACCGTATTAATACTAGCCCTCTTCAATCCGTTGGAAGCCCGCACCGAGAGTTCTAATTCCTCTATGGACATTTCCAGTACTTTATCTTTCTTTTCTTCTTCCTTTTCCACCAGGATTTCCACCTCGGCATAGGTATCATCTATCTCGGTGAATAGTTTTAAGTATTCGATGAGAATCTGAGCCGAAAGGCTAATGGCCTCCTCCGGATTTATACTGCCATTTGTCCATACTTCTAGGTTCAGCCGGTCGAAGTCGGTTCTTTTCCCCACTCGGGCGTTCTCTACTGTATAATTGACCCGGCTCACAGGTGTAAATATTGAATCTATGGGGATTAAACCTACAATGTCATCGTTTTTCTGTACTTGCTGGTCGGCGCCAACATAACCCCGACCCCTTTCCACCGTCATTTCTATATCTATTTTTCCGTCTTCGTCCAAACTGGCTAGGTGCAGATCAGGGTTTAATATATCCACTTCGGCATCCGGCGTTATATCTGAAGCCTTAATTTCCTTCGGCCCCGTCTGTTCTAGGCGGATAACTTTCTTTTCATTCCCGGCATAACCTAAAACGAGCTTTTTTATGTTTAGTATAATCTCGGTAGTATCCTCCAAGACCCCGGGAATAGTAGAAAACTCATGGAGTACTCCATCGATTTTTATGGCAGTAACTGCCGCTCCGGGTAAAGACGAAAGAAGAACTCGGCGCAGTGAATTACCTAGGGTAGTTCCATATCCTCTTTCCAGGGGTTCGATAACAAATTTTCCGTAATTACTAGTGGCATTCTTTTCTACGCATTCTATACGCGGTTTTTCCATCTCCAGCATTTATATGTCCCTCCTTATTTTGGGCGGCGCTAGGCCAGTTTAAGCTGATACCTGGCCATCCAACCAGTCTCTATCTTTTGAACACAAACCCGAGTACTGGCTTAGAGGTGTACTATCTGGAATAAAGTTCAACAATGAGCTGCTCATTTACCAGTGTATCAATCTGTTCTCTTCTCGGATAGGCTAAAACAGTACCAGACATCTTTTCTGCATCAACACTTAGCCATTCAGGCGGGGTTTTATATGCCGCCTGCTCCTTCATTTCCTGAAACTTATTGGTGTCTTTGCTGGATTGACGCACTTCTATAGTATCTCCTACCCTAACCAACTGGGAAGGGATGTTAGCTTTGTGTCCATTGAGGAAAAAATGACCGTGATTAACTAGTTGCCGGGCCTCTTTCCGGGAGGAGGCAAAACCCAGCCGGTAAACTACATTATCCAGCCGTCTTTCTAAAAGTACCAGCAGATTTTCACCGGTTATCCCTTGCTGGCGATCAGCCCTCCGGAAATAATTACGAAACTGTTTTTCTAAAATCCCATATATTCTGCGGGTTTTTTGCTTTTCCCGCAATTGTAGCCCGTATTCGCTGGGCTTTTGCCGGCGACCCTGACCATGGGCACCTGGCGGATAAGCTCTCCTACTGACCGAGCATTTTTCCGAATAGCAACGATCACCTTTTAGGAACAGCTTTTCCCCTTCCCGGCGGCACTGACGGCAGACTGAATCAGTATATCTTCCCACTTAAACTATTACCTCCTTAAACTCTTCTTCTTTTGGGCGGTCTACATCCATTGTGAGGAATAGGAGTAACATCCTTAATAACACTAACTTCCAGGCCGGCCGCCTGCAGTGAACGGATAGCCGCTTCTCTCCCTGCACCAGGCCCTTTTACATAACACTCAACCTCTTTCAGACCATGTTCCATTGCCGCCTTGGCAGCGTTTTCCGCCGCCTGCTGAGCGGCGAAGGGAGTGCTTTTCCTGGAACCTTTAAAGCCGATAGCCCCGGCGCTTGCCCAAGATATGGCATTGCCGTGCCGGTCAGTAATAGAAATAATAGTATTATTAAAGGTTGACTTTATATGCGCTATACCATGTTCAATGTTCTTTTTTTCCCGTTTTTTGACTCTCGTAGTAGTCCTGCGTGCCACTAATTTTTCCCCCTTTGTGCTTTACTTTTTCTTGCCTCCGGCAGTACGCTTAGGCCCTTTGCGGGTTCTGGCGTTGGTCTTGGTATTCTGTCCTCTTACCGGTAAGCCGCGGCGATGACGAATCCCCCGATAACAACCTAGATCCATCAGCCTTTTGATATCCATATTTACCTGCCTGCGCAGATCACCTTCAACATGATATTCTTTCTCGATGGTTTCCCTTAATTTGGATACTTCTTCCTCAGTTAAATCTTTTACCCTGGTATCGGGATTTATACCTGCAACTGCCAGTATCCTTCGAGAAGAAGACCTTCCTATTCCGAAAATATAAGTTAGGGATACCTCGATTCTTTTATCCCGGGGTAAATCAACCCCTGCTATTCTAGCCAAATTCGCTCACCTCCCTGTTTATTAACCCTGGACTTGTTTATGCTTGGGATTTTCACAAATAACCATTACTTTTCCCTTGCGCCGAATAATCTTACATTTTTCGCAGATAGGTTTTACTGATGGTTTTACTTTCAAAGCTGTTACCTCCTCATTAGCCCTAGTCAGCTATTTAAAACGATAGGTGATCCTTCCCCGGTTCAAATCATAGGGCGACAGTTCGACCATCACCCGGTCTCCGGGCAATATCCTGATAAAATTCATACGCATCTTGCCAGATATGTGGGCGAGGACCTTATGGCCATTATCCAGTTTTACTTGAAACATGGTATTGGGTAACGGTTCCACCACTGTTCCCTCAACTTCAATGACATCTTCTTTAGCCATCAACCAGACCTCCTTCCCCTTTTTCCTGTATAAGTTTCAAGTCTTTTTTAATGATATGGTTCCCGGGAATCTCACCCCTGGCCAGGTGAGCCGCAACTTCTTCTGCCTTGCCCCTGGTCCATTGTAGGTGTTTAATGTTTTTCCGCTTGGGATTTTCAATTCTGCGCAGGTCTCCATCGGCTACTAAAACTGATTTTTCGTCTATCCGTTTTATTACCGCGAATATCCTGCCCTTATCGCGCCCCGATTTGGAGTATACTATTCTGCCTAAATCGTCATAAATGATCGATCACCTCCATTACCTTAAGGTAAGGATTTCTGGTTCTCCGTCAGTAATAGCAATGCTATGTTCAAAGTGCGCCGATAAGCTTCCATCACGGGTTAGTACTGTCCAGGCGTCATTGCTGGTATAAACCTGGTAACTGCCCATATTAAGCATCGGCTCAATAGCAAGAGCCATTCCTTCCTTCAAAACCGGTCCTCGATCGCTTTTTCCATAATTGGGTACAGGGGGCTGTTCATGCATATTCCGACCTATACCATGCCCGACAAAATCTCTTACCACCGAAAAACCGTTTACCTCTGCATGTTCCTGAATAGCTCGGGATACCATGCCTAGTCGATTTCCTGCCCGGGCTTGTTTAATTCCTTCCAAAAGGGATTCTTCAGTAGTACTAATTAATTCACTTGCCCTCGGGCCGATCTGACCCACCGGAACGGTAATAGCCGCGTCGGCAGCAAACCCATCCAGTATAACAGCAAAATCAATGCTTATGATATCCCCTTCCTTAAGAAGCCGGGAGCCGGGGATACCATGAACAACCTCCTCATTAAGGGAAGTACAGATAACCGCCGGAAAGGCTTTTCCCCCTCTGGGATGGGGGTAATTCTTGAATACCGGAATTGCACCTTTACTTCTGCATTCTTGCTCTGCCAGTAAGTTAAGCTCCCCGGTAGTAATGCCGGGCTGGATTGTTTCTTCTAAAAGGCCCAATACACGAGCAACCAATTCCCCTGCTTTCCTCATCTGGGCTATCTCATCCCTGGTTTTTAAATGAATCATTTATAGGTTCTCCAATTTCGCGCGGATTTTCGTGAAAACCTCGTTGCTACCAAGGCTTCCCTCAACGTTTAGGAGCAAACCCTTTTCCGCGTAGTATTGTAATAAGGGCCTGGTCTGCCGGCCGTATACTTCCAAGCGCTTGGCCACAGTTTCCCCTCGATCATCCTCACGTTGCACGAGTTCGCCTCCGCAACTGTCGCATTTTCCCTGTTCTTTCGGGGGATTAAAGCTAAGGTTATAGACTCTTTTGCATTCCAAACAGCTAATCCTACCCGATAGACGCTTGACCAGGAGTTCCGGAGGTACATCAATGTTAATAGCCAGATCTATATTTTTACCCAACTCCGCCAGGGCTTGGTCTAATGCCTGAGCCTGCGCTACGGTGCGGGGGAATCCATCGAGTAAGAAACCCTTATCACAATCTGCCTGGGTTAATCTTTCTTTAACTATTGCGATAGTAATACCATCCGGCACCAGTTGCCCAGTGCTCATATATTTTTGTGCTTCCCGCCCCAATTCGCTCCCCTGCTGCACCGCATCGCGGAAAATATCCCCGGTCGAGATATGAGGAATGGGAAAACGAACTTTAATCAACTCCGCCTGAGTTCCCTTACCAGCTCCGGGGGGACCCATCAGCACAACATTCATCTTTTCATCTCCTATTTTACAAAACCCTCATAACTGCGTAACAGTAAATGGGATTCAATCTGCTTCATGGTATCCAAGGCAACACCGACTACAATCAGTAAAGCTGTACCGCCAAACCAAAGACTCGTTATTCCGGTTAGTCCGATTACGAAATTGGGCATAATAGCAATCAAAGCTAAAAATACCCCCCCGGCCAGGGTTAAGCGGGATAAAACCCGATCAATATGTTCGGCAGTAGGACGTCCCGGTCTAATACCGGGTATGAAACCACCATACTTCTTAATGTTATCGGCTACATCCGCAGGATTGAAGATTATAGCCACATAAAAATAGGTAAAAAAGACGATCAATAAGGCATAAACTGCATTATAGCCAATACTGCTAAAATTGAAGTATTGCTGCAAAAACTGGTTGAATCCTGAAGCAGGATCCGTCCAGGAAGCAATAGTAGCCGGAAACATCATCAAAGACATTGCGAAAATAATCGGGATAACCCCGCCGGCATTTACTCTAAGGGGTAGAAAAGTGCTTTGCCCTCCATAAACCTTCCTTCCCACCACTCGTTTAGCATACTGCACCGGCAGTCTCCTCTGTCCTTCGTTTACGGCAATAATGGATGCGATTATAGCCAATGCCAGCACGATAAAGAGGAGTATATTGAAATAACCGATTATTCCCCCGGACAATTCCTGTCCTACCCCGGCTATTTGGCTGGGCAGACGGGATACAATACCGGCAAAGATAATCAGGGAAATCCCATTCCCTATTCCCTTCTCCGTAATCATTTCGCCAATCCACATCAACAAAGCAGTACCGGCGGTAAGGGAAACGGCTATTATCAGGTAAGTAATAAAGCCTCTGTGGAGTAGGGCTCCGCTCCTACCTAGTGCTATGGACATCCCCAGGGCTTGAATAAAGCCCAAAACAACCGTTCCGTAGCGAGTATACTGGACTATAACTTTTCTTCCTTCTTCGCCTTCCTTTTGTAGTTCTTCTAATCTCGGAACAACTACTGTAAGTAGCTGCATGATAATGGTTGCATTAATATAAGGGGTTATGCTCATCGCGAAAATACTGAAGCGTTTGAACGCCCCCCCGGAAACTATATCAAAAAATCCAAATAATTGACCGCTTAACAGCTTCTCCAATGCCCCGGGATTGATACCAGGGACAGCTATATGGGCTCCCAAGCGGAAAACCAGCAACATAAACAAAGTGAAAAGCAGCTTTTTCCTTAAATCCCCTACCTTGAAGGCTTGTTGAAATGAACCAAGCATTATATCACCTCTACTTTTCCACCTTTTGCTACGATCTTTTCTTCCGCTTGCTTGCTAATTTTATGTGCCTTAACATCCAATTTCTTTTCTAATACCCCGTCACCGAGGATTTTAACTCCGTCTTTGATGCCTTTAACTAATCCGGCCTCCTGGAGGATATCCGGGTTAATCTCACTGCCATCCGGGAAAATGTTTAAATCCTCTACATTTACGATAGCATATACCTTCTTGAAAATATTGTTGAAACCACGTTTGGGTAGTCTTCTTTGCAAGGGCATCTGCCCGCCTTCGAAACCAGGCCGTACCCCACCACCGGAGCGGGATTTCTGTCCTTTATGGCCTCGGGTGGAAGTTTTGCCATGACCGGAACCGGTTCCCCGGCCCACTCTCTTTCTGGACTTATTCGCACCCGCTGGAGCTTTAAGTTCTTCCAGTCTCACAATTGAACCTCCTTGTAGTCAGCTAATCACAGTTCTTCCACCGTAAGTAAATGCTGTACTTTGTTAACCTGCCCCCTGATCTGCGGGCAATCCTCTCTAATAATACTTTGTTGCAATTTCTTAAACCCTAGACTCCTAATCGTTGCTCTCTGGGTTTCAGGGCAGCCGATGAAACT
>CAYRCG010000052.1:0-13336 GCA_964422685.1 uncultured Syntrophomonas sp.
CGCTATTAAGGAAGCGGCGAGCAGTATATTCTATTAAGCCGCCCATCACGCAAGCCAATTTCATACTAACTCCCATGACCCGAGGTCACAAACAACGATGAAAAGGGAGCTTGAAGGCTCTTGAACGGTAAGAAGTAGCGGGTAGTTTACTAATACCCCTCACTCCTCACCTTTTAATACTAACTAGATATTCTTCAACAAATTCACCATTTCTATAGCAGTTATGGCGGCATCTACACCCTTGTTACCCGCTTTAGTACCTGCACGCTCAATTGCCTGTTCAATTGTATCTGCGGTAATAACCCCAAAGATTACCGGGATACCTGAATTAAGCCCCACCTGGGCAATTCCTTTGGTTACTTCTGATGAAACATAATCGAAGTGGGGGGTAGCACCGCGTATCACCGCCCCTAGACAGATTACTGCATCATAGTCCTTCTGGGTCATCTTCTGAGCAGCCAGAGGCATTTCGAAGGCTCCCGGCACCCATACTATATCTATATCCTCCTGCCCTACTTCATGACGTATTAATGCGTCTAGACAACCCGACAATAGTTTATTAGTGATGAACTCATTAAAACGAGAAACGATAACAGCCAGTCTTTGCCCTTCGCCGATTAATTTACCTTCAATAATCCTACCCAAGTCAATACCTCCAAATTTATTATTTTCCCTACGCCAGGCCCGATTGCTAATACCTTGCGGCGAAAATAGTAACCGTGTCTTTATTCACCTAAAGATTGACCAGCAGATGTCCCATTTTCTCCTTTTTAGTTCTGAGATAATGAGTGTTTTCCGGCTTATAGGGCATTTCAATAGCTACCCTTTCCACTACTTCCAACCCATAACCCTCCAAACCCCTAATTTTTTTGGGGTTATTGGTCATAAGCCGCATTTTGCGCACCCCTAAATCCACCAATATCTGGGCCCCAATGCCGTAATCTCGCAGATCGGCCGGAAAACCTAATTCCAGATTAGCTTCGACAGTGTCCCGACCATTATCTTGAAGTTTATAGGCTTTTATCTTGTTTAAAAGTCCTATTCCCCGCCCTTCCTGCCGCATATAAAGTAAAACCCCTTTGCCTGCGCTACCGATCATGCTCATTGCCTTTTCTAATTGTTCTCCACAATCGCAACGCCGGGAGCCAAACACATCCCCCGTAAGACACTCAGAATGCACCCTAACCAAAATCGGTTCATTTTCTTCCCATTCGCCCTTGACTAAAGCTATATGGCCCTTGTTATCCAATAAAGATTCATAAGCCACTGCTACAAAATCACCGTACATGGTAGGAAGTTGGGCATCAGTCACTCTTACTACCAGTTTCTCTTTCCGCCTCCGGTATTCAATCAGGTCAGCAATACTGGCTAATTTCAAATTATGCTGTTGCGCGAATTCCAGCAACTGGGGTAGCCGAGCCATAGTACCATCCTCGTTCATTACTTCGCATATAACTGCCGCCGGGTATAGTCCCGCCAAACGAATAAGGTCAATAGAGCCTTCTGTATGCCCCGCCCGTCTCAGAACCCCCCCCTCCCGATAGCGCAAGGGGAAGATATGCCCAGGTTTGCGAAAATCGTTTGCTTTGCTGCCAGGATCGATTAAAGCCTTTACAGTTGCCGATCTTTCAAATGCGGAAATGCCGGTAGTTGTCCCCCGGTAATCGACCGTAACGGTGAAGGCGGTCTCATGGTTATCGGTATTTTCGGATACCATATCGTGTATCCCAAGTTCATCTAATCTCCCTCCGGTAATGGGCATGCAGATAAGCCCCTTGGCGTGAGTCGCCATAAAATTAATAACTTCCGGAGTGGCCTTTTCCGCGGCAATAATTACGTCTCCTTCATTCTCCCGGTCCTCATCGTCTACTAGGATAATCATTTTCCCCTCTTCAATGTCCCGGATAACTTCTGCTATACTACTTAACATCCCTACTACCTCCCTTTATGCAAAGCCATTTTCTACCAAGAAACTTAAATTCAGGTCCGAAGGTTTTTTTTCGCTATCGGCGGATAATAGCAGTTTTTCGACATAACGCCCTATAATATCGCTTTCAAGGTTTACCATCTCCCCTACGTTCTTCTCCATCAAGGTGGTGTTCTTAGCACTATGGGGTATTAAAGAGATGGTAAAGCTATCAGAAAATACGTCAACGATCGTAAGACTGATACCATCAATGGCGATGGAGCCTTTAGGCACGGTGTACTTTAATACACTAGGCGGGGCTTCAATGCGAAATACAGTGGCAATATCCAGCTGTTCCTTCCGTTTGATCCTGCCTATTGCATCGATATGCCCCTGTACTAGATGACCACCCAAACGGTCATTTATGCGCAAGGACCTTTCCAGGTTTACGGGACTTGCGGCACGCAGGTATTTTAAACTGCTTTTATCCACAGTTTCGGGCATAATATCACAGGAAAATTCATTTCCGGTAAATGCAGTTACGGTTAGGCAAACCCCGTTAACCGCTATACTATCGCCGATTTCAACATCCGAAATTACCTTATCCGCCTCAATCCGCAACTGAATAGAACGCCCATTGCGTACAATCTGTTTCACTTTTCCTATTTCCTCGATAAGGCCGGTAAATATAATAGTCACCTCCCGGCAAGTATTTGTTAAATGTAGCCAGTCACCAATAAATCATCTGCAAAACACTTGGTTGTAATTGATTTTAGAACAATAGCCTGATTCATAATTTTTATGCCCTTCCCCCCAATTGGAGATGGAGAAGCCCTCCCACCAATTATTTTAGGGGCAATAAACCAGTATAACTTATCTACCAATTGTTTTTCCAACATATAGCCGTTTATTTCGGCACCGCCTTCCAACATCAAACTCATTATCTCCATCCGGCCCAGTTTGTCCAGGACTTCCTCAATATTTAGGCGATCCGGATTCCCTCCCACCCGAATGATCTGCAAGCCGGAATCCATCAATAAATCTGCCTTTTCCTGTTTAGTATCTTCCGCTGTAAAGACCAAGGTTTTTTGCCCTCGCGCGGTTTGGGCAACAATACTATCCGGGGGCAAATCCAGCCTGCCGTCAATTATTATCCTTACCGGATCTCTCTTCCCCTCTATATCTAAACGAGTATTTAAACGGGGGTTATCCTTTAGTACTGTGCCAATCCCTACCATTATGCCATCATAAACATTTCTTAGTTGGTGAACATAATTCCGGGATACCTCCCCGGTAATCCACCTTGAATCTCCGGTACCCGTAGCTATTTTCCCGTCTAATGTCATAGCTATTTTCAAACTTACAAAAGGTCTTCCGCTACTGATATATTTAAAAAAGAATTCATTTTGCCTTTTTGCCTCGTCTGCCAATACCCCTACCCGGGTCTTTATCCCTGCCTCCTGAAGCATCTGAACCCCTTTGCCGCTAACCTGGGGGTTGGGATCCAAGGTAGCAATAACCGCTTCGGCTACCCCAGCCTCGATAAGGGCCAAAGCACAGGGGGCTGTCCTGCCATAGTGGCTACATGGTTCAAGGCTAATATAGATACTAGCCCCCCGGGCTTTTTCCCACCCAGCTGCGTTTAATGCATTAATCTCTGCATGAGGAGTGCCGGCCTTTCGGTGGCAACCTTCACCCAGTACCTGTCCATCCTTTACCAGGACAGCCCCTACCAAGGGGTTAGGACTTGTCCGGCCATAAGCCGTGCCCGCTAGCTCCAAAGCCCTTCGCATAAATTTATGATCATCATTGCCGGTCATAAGCACCTCGAATAGTTCTCTTGCTGTTCCGGGAATAGCGCGGAAGCTTAACCCCACTATTTTTACCGGTGGTTGTGTCCTCCGGGCTATGGGGGTTAATCCAATAATAAAACCCGATAATAATCGGGTTAAAATAGGCAGAATTAAGCAGGGTATTTTTAGTTATACCCAACTCAGCCTTCTCCTCCCATCCAGACTTTAACTGTCGGCACCGTAATTTCACCGGTTCCTGCCCTAAGGGGCTCACGGGCTATACCGTCGATAGGGAATTTCACCCATCCCCGAAGAAAGTATCAATATTAATTTTAATTTATAGTAGCATCACTATCAGCAATGGTCAAGCACCGGACAGGTTCTTCAAAGTTTTTACCGCTTCTTCCGGTTTTGCCGAACCGAAAATATATGAACCGGATACTAGTACATTACACCCTGCTTCTACTACCGAGGTCGCCGTTTTATCATTTATCCCCCCGTCCACTTGCAGGAAAGCATTAGAGCCAATGTTCCTTAAGTCTTTCCGGGCTCTTTTTATTTTGTTCAGTACTGAGGGAATAAAGCTTTGCCCTCCCTGACCCGGATTAACGCTCATTAGCAATAGCAGATCCAGCTCGGAAATTATGTCCTCTAGTAATATAATCGGTGTAGCGGGGTTTAGGGCTACCCCTGCCTTAATTCCCGCATCTTTTATCATATGTACAACCCGATGTAAATGAGGGCAACTCTCATAATGTACGGTTACAAGATCCGCACCGGCCTCAATAAATGCAGGTATCAGGGATTCTGGTTTTTCCACCATCAAGTGAACATCAAAAAACAGCTCTGATTGTGCACGAATATCAGCCACTACTTGCGGTCCGATAGTAAGATTGGATACAAAATGTCCATCCATAACATCTATATGCAACCAGTCAGCTCCTGCTTTCTCTATCTTCTTAATATCTTTCCCCAAATGGGCAAAATTAGCTGATAATATAGATGGGGCGATAAATATCAATTGTAGGTTCTCTCCTTTGCCAAGATTTCTTCCAATATAGAAATATAGTTTTGATAGCGGCTTGGGGCGATTAATCCTTCGTTGACAGCATCCTTTACTGCACATTCCTTTTCCCCGCGATGCAAACAATTGTTGAAACGGCATTCCCCGGCCAAAGAGTCTAATTCCCGGAAATAACTAGCTAGATCCGCACTTTTTATTGCCGGAACCTCTATTTGGCTAAAGCCCGGGGTATCGGCTATCCATCCCCCGCATGCCAAGGGATATAGTTCAACATGGCGGGTGGTATGTTTCCCACGCTCTACTTTTTTACTTAATTCTTGGGTTTTTATAGAGACATCGTCGAGCAATGCATTAAGCAGGCTAGATTTGCCTACCCCGGAGGGTCCGGCAAAGACGGCAATGTTATTTTTTATTGCCCCGCGTAAATCGTCAATACCCGTTTTGTTTTTCGCGGAAGTTTTAATCGGAGGCCGAGTAATTCGAGGATAATAATCCTCTATAAAGACAGTTTTCGGGTCCGGCGTTAAATCTGATTTGTTCAGGAGTATTTGAGGAATAATCCTATAATAAGCGGCGAGCAAAAGCAGCTTGTCTAATAAAATGAGACTCGGTACCGGTTTTTTATAGGCCAATATTACTAGCAATAGATTTACATTAGCTATCCTTGGTCGATACAATTCGTTTTTTCGAGGCATTATGCTCTCTAAAACGCCCTTCCCCGGCTCCAAGGGCGTAAAAGTAACTCTATCTCCAGTGTAGACTGGTTCTCTAATTCTACCCCGAAGTTTGCACTCAAATATCCGGCGCCGTTCATCCTGGACATAATAGAAGCCGCTATATCTTTTTAAGACCAATCCTTCACATTCGGCGGTCATAAATCTCCTTCCTCGGGCATAATCAGGTAGTTTCGCAGCTTGCACATAAGGTTGCAGTTAAAGCTTTAGGGTTTTATTGTACTTGCCGTTTAAGTAGATTTCCAATTCCCCGCTTCCATAGTATTTAGCTGTCATATATACCGTATCGCCACCTCGGTGTAGCTCTTCATATACCTGTCGTTTCCCCTGACCATCTTTTATGTTAATAAGAACTTTGTAATAATCCTGTTCTGTCGGAAGGGTAAATTCAATGTCTTTAACCTTGGATTGAGGCCCTGGTCCTTGGCTAACAGTTAAAGCTACGCTGCTATTCTCGTCTACCAGGACACCCGCTTCGATTTCCTGAGCGCAGACCTGATCAGAATAGTATTCGTTACTAGGCCCGTGTTTTACCTCACCGGGTAACAATTTGTTTTCTTGCAGTTTGTTACTCGCTTCCTTAAGACTCAGCCCTAACAGCTTAGGCATGGCTACCTTTTCCGGAGTCTTCCCTTTACTTATCATAAGATTGACCTTACTGCCGCTTTTAATTCTGCTCCCTGCTTCCGGATCCTGGGATATAACTATATCTGCCGGATACTTGTCATCATATATCATATCGGTAGTGCCTAGTTCTAGTTCTTCGTTCCTTAATTTTATTTCCGCGTCAATGAGCTTTAATCCTCTTAGGGATGGGGTCTTCCTTAATTCCGCACCCTTGCTCATCTTTACTTTTATTTCCCGACCCTCTTTTACCTTCTGTCCGGGAAGAGGACTCTGGAAAAATATTATATCCTTGCCGTATTCGTCATTGAATTCCTGGATTACGCTCATACTTAATTTAAGCTTACTTAATTCACGTTCCGCCTCTTTAATATCCATACCTACAACTTCCGGTACCGCAACCTCGTCCGGGAATAAGTGGCCACCCATAGCACTTAAAAAACCACCCAATAGACCTAGAATTGCTATAATTATTCCTATTAAAAACGGTTTCCTTATTTTTCTCCTTCTCAAATCGCTGTCTTTCTCCTGTTCCTTCCAGGGTGGCAAAACCAAGGTTTTTCCATTTCTATTGGCCCTTTTGTAAGCTGTGGAGGAATCATCCCCCAGATCGAGCAGGGCATTACGCATTGCTTCGGCAGTAGGAAAGCGTTCATCAGGTTGTTTCTCCATTCCCCGAAGTATTATACCCTCCAACGCCGGTGGTATTTCGGGATTAATACTACTAGGACTAACCGGTTCATCATACATGTGTTTCAAAACTACGGTAATGGGACTATCTGCGTCAAAGGGCAACTGACCAGTCAACATCTCATAAAGCATACAGGCCAGGGAGTATATATCGCTGGCCGGGGATACTGTTTCGCCCTTGGCCTGTTCGGGAGAGATATAGTGTACGGAACCTACGATATTGCCGTTAAAGGTGATGGTCTTCTGTGAAATAGCTTGGGCTATGCCAAAATCGGCTACTTTAACTATCCCATCAGCGGTGATTAGTATGTTATGCGGTTTTATATCACGATGGATTATACCTTTAGTATGAGCGTGATGTATCCCATCGCATATACCTATAGCAATATCAACCACCATTTCTATCTGCAATGGAGCCTCGCTCTCTAGTAACTCTTTCAGGCTTTTGCCTTCTATATATTCCATAACTATATAATACAGTTGCCCCTGATGCCCCACATCGAAAACATTAACTATATTAGGGTGGGATAGCTGGGCGGCAGATAACGCTTCGGTGTTGAATCTCTCTACAAAGCCCTTATCGTGTAAAAATTCTTCTTTTAGGATCTTGACAGCTACTATGCGATCCAGGGTGCGGCAACGTGCCCGATAAACTAATGCCATTCCCCCTTCGCCGATTTTATCTAACAATTCATAGCGGTCACCTAAAACCGTAGTCTCCAATAAATTTACCTCCCGGTCAAATTCTGACTAATATCAGGCTGATATTATCAAATCCACCCCGTTTAAGAGCCAATTGCAGAAGTGTGGAAGCAGTCTCCTTTAAGTCATCAGCCGAAGAAGTAATGATACTTAACATGTCTTTCTCTGCTAACATATCACTGAGACCATCGCTACAAAGTAATAGGAGATCATCATTTAGCAGTTCCAGCTCATAGTTGTCCGTTTCCACCTTATTCTCCGCCCCCAGCGCCCGGGTCAGAATATGATTGTAGGGACTTAGGTGCTTTTCATTGTCCGCAATAATACCTTGATCTGCCATCTCTTGGGCCAGGGTGTGGTCCTTGGTAATTTTACTGATTTTTGCGGCGCGAAATAGATAGCAGGCACTATCCCCTACGTGTGCTATCCCTAGCCTTGAACCGTTAATCAGAGCAGCGGTTAGGGTTGTCCCCATTTCGTGCCATTCCAGGTTTATATTCCCTTGTTCCCATATAACTTTATTAGCATGGCGAACAGCAAGATTGAGCAGGTCGATGTTTTTTTCGCCCCTACTGTTTTCAAAACAGTCATTGATGCTTTTTATGGCTAACTTAGATGCTACATCTCCCCCCCGGTGACCACCCATACCATCACAAATAACGAAAAGTCCCCAGGTTTTGTTTATCAGATAAGCATCTTCGTTTTGCTTCCGTTTTAAACCCAAATCAGATAATCCAACAACTTCCATGATTAACCTCAAATCTTATTAGCTTTCTGCAGCTATGCTTTCTAAGTCACCAAATTAAATCCTATATGCGAGATTCGGCACGCAGTTGTCCGCAGGCTGCATTTATGTCGCCGCCTCTTTCTTCCCTGATAGTGACATTTAATCCCCCGTCTTGTAACCATTGTTGGAATTGCCAAACTTTCGTTGTTGTAGGCTTTTTATAAGGTAAGTCTTCAATTTCATTATAAGGAATCAGGTTAACATTTACTAGTAATGGCTTTAACAACTCAATCATTTTATTAGCATCACTTTTACTCATATTTATTTCGTTTAATAGCAAATACTCGAAGGTTACCCGGCGCCCGGTGCTGGTAATATAATGTTCTACGGCGGGGATTAAAACTTCCAAGGGGTATTTGCGATTTAAAGGGATCAACTGATCTCGCAGAGCATTATTGCAGGCATGTAAAGATATGGCTAGGGTGACCTGTATGTTCTCCCGTGCCAACTTCTTTATCCCCGTAACCTCCCCACAGGTAGATATAGTTATGCGCCTTTGCCCCAGGTTAATTCCTTGGGGATCATTAAGTATATGCACCGAGTTTAGCACTTCATCATAATTAAGCAAGGGTTCGCCCATGCCCATATATACAACATTGCTTATCAATTCTATATTAGGTGTCTTTAAACGTTTATGCAGTTCCTTCTTAGAACCCAAGTATTGCCCGATTATTTCAAAGGCCTTTAGGTTTCTTTGAAAACCAGATTGGCCGGTAGCGCAAAAACTGCAAGCTATAGGACATCCCACTTGGGTAGAAAGGCATAAAGTATAGCTAGTTTTTTTATCTTTGCCCTGGGGCAAAAGAACACATTCAATCCTTTTTTTATCGTCTAGCTCCATAAGGAATTTTCGGCTGCCATCCTTTCCTACCCGCTGTTTAAGCACCCGGGGTATAGAAATCCGTGCCTTTTCATCTAGTTTCCTCCTAAGGTCGCGAGAAAGATCACTCATTTCGTAGAAAGAACTACATTCTTTCTGATATATCCATTTATGTGCTTGTTTTCCCCTAAAACCTGGTTCACCTAAGCTTATTAAGTATTCCATTAATTGATTCTGCCCTAAACCTAAAAGCTGTTTTTTCTCTATAGAACCCAATTTTATTGCTTCCTCCTCAATAATGCATAGAACATGCCATCAGTCCCATATTTACCTGGCATTAGGGTCAACATTCCCCTGCTTGCACCGATTACATCCTGCTTATCCAGAGGGAAAAAGGATAGTTTTGCTGAGAAATCATCCAAAAAGAAATCTTCATTATGTTTTAAAAAGTCGCTTATAATACCTTCGTTTTCTGCCCGGTTAATAGTACAGGTAGCATATAATAAATACCCCTGTTCCCCTACCATATCAGCGGCATGATTTATAAGCGAAGCCTGAAGCTTTGTAAGTTGGTTTATTTCTGTTTCTGTTCTCCGCCAACGCGCATCCGCCCTCCTGTTTAAAACCCCCCATCCGGAGCAGGGAGCATCCAATAAAACATAACTACTTTTCATTTCCGGGCGATTTAGGTCTAGTACATTAATACCCAGGGTTTTTACTATATCCAGTTCCAACCGCTGGCAATTCTGCCGTAAAAGGGCCAGTTTTTTCGGGTATAAGTCAATAGCCAATATCTCTCCCTGATTACACATGTATTCTGCCAAATGGGTAGTCTTTCCTCCTACACCGCAACATAAGTCTAAGACCCGTTCCCCCGCAGCCGGGTCCAGGATAGCCGCTGCTAGCATAGAGGCTTCATTTTGTATGTAGAAATAACCTTTTCGAAAAAAGTCGTTTTCGCTTATGGGTTGCGGGCTACCTTCTACTACTATCCCCCAGGGGGTTAGGGGGCTAGGCTTGGCTTTGACCCCTAAATCACCTAGTTTATCCAAAAGTTCCACCCGATTGCATTTTAAAAGATTACAGCGCAAAACCATTCGCCCCGGACGGTTATTATAGCTAAGCAATCCTTCACAAACCTCCGCGCCGAAGGTGTCCAGCCATTTTTCGACCAGCCATTCCGGATGGGAATGGTAAACGGAATAGAAATTAATTAGTCCTTCCGGATACTGAATTCTATCCCTGTTTCTAATTATATTGCGCAACACAGCATTGCCTAGCCCTGACATTTTGTTTCCTAATTTATTGCGGATCATAGCAACAGCATCATTGACCAAGGCATAATCAGGCACCTTGTCTAGGAATAGTAACTGATAAAGAGCAACCCTTAAAATATTTAGTAAATAGGGATTCTGTTTTTTAAGAGGCGAGTGCAAAAATAATTCAAGCACCCAATCAAGGTGCTTAATCATTCGAACCGTACCGTTGACCACTTCTGTTAGCAGCTGCCGATCGGCGGCAGAAAGTTCAGAGTTGCGCAAGGCCTTTGCCAGCGTTAGGTTGGCATAAGCGCCCTTTTCTATTATCTCATATACTATTTCCACCGCCATTAACCGGGCTTTGTTAATCGATGCATCTTTTTTCGTGGCCAAATTTTCACCTCAATCAATAAAATAATAATGGCGCCTAATCATCCCCGCCTCCCATAAAAATCATAAGATAATAAAGGAGATTAGCCATAGCCGAAAGCGCCGCTGCTACATAAGTAAGGGCTGCCGCCCCCAAAACCTTTTTGACCATGGGTATTTCTTCATCACTTACTAAACCACCATCTGCCAGCTGTACCACTGCCCTCCGGGAAGCATTAAATTCCACCGGTAATGTTACTACATGAAACAGTACCACCGCCGTAAAAAGTATAATTCCCACAAAGATTAAATCGTTTATCTGGAGGAATAACCCTAATAATAGGATAGGAAAAGAGGCCGAGGAAGCAAAGTTCGTAACCGGGACTAATTTATGTCTTAATTCCAAGGGTCCATATTGTTCGTTATGCTGAATGGCATGCCCCACCTCGTGGGCGGCAACTCCAATAGCAGCTATAGAGTTACTTCCATATACATCTTCCGATAACCTTACGGTTCTGCTGCCGGGATCATAATGATCGGAAAGGCTGCCTGCCACTGCTTCTACCGTAACCTGACCAGACATACCATTCCTTCTTAATATAGTAGTAGCTACATCTACTCCAGCATTGCCTCTCGTGGAACGAACTTGAGCATACTTTTTAAAAGTCGATTTCACCTTAAACTGAGCATAAAACGATAAAATTAAAGCGGGAAGTATGAATAGTAAGTAGATCATTGTTTTCCTCCTTTACACATGGTTTTAATAGCATCTTCCACCTTTTCCAGCTCAACATCTGTATTGAAACAAGGACCGTTAGGTCGGCAATTGAGCACACCCATAACTGGTAATATCCCCATATCATGGATTCCCGAAGATAGGTCCCTTTCGCAGGCTACAGCTATTACCGCCCGGGGTTTGTTCTCCTTTATGAATTTCCTAGCTAGGGTTCCACCGGTAGCTACTTTTAATATCACTCCATTTTCTCGGGACATTTTTTTTAATTCGCCTATTTTGCATTTTCCACACTCTTTGCAGTTATTGACATCTTGGGTAACTTTAAAAGGGCAATCTGCATTCTGCAAACAGTGGGGAACTAATAGCATTACCTGTTCCTCTTTTAATATAAGTTTTTTGCAGTGAACCAGGTAGTTGTTTACGGCTATAAAAGAACGCAGTATTTTCTCTTTTTCTATGCCTATTAGGCGACCTACTATAAGGGTAAGAGGAAACAGCATTTCATTGGCCAATTGAGTTATGTTTTCCAGGGAAGGAATGCTTCTGGATCTCAATATCATTAAAACTATAGCAAATATACCTATTGCTAGAATTAAAAAAAATATTATTAACAGGCTGAGAATAAATGACAATAGTAATTGACTTATTATTAGTTCCCGCTCACTTATTAGAAACCAGAGTAGAAATAAAACAAATATAGCAAAAAAAAGGCTTGCAGTTAGTAAGCCTATGTATATGCGCTTCTTAGCCTCCATCGCCTAACCCTCTTTCGCTCCTAGCAAGTCCCCGGGGTACAGCGTAAACCCTCTTAAAAATTCGGAAGTTGTCATTCGTTTTTTGCCTGCCCTTTGCACTTCCGTTATTTCAAGTATACCGTCACCGGTTTGTACCTGGAAAGCATCCTTCTTTACACTGATTACCTCACCTACCACCCCGCCTCCCACTATATTTATTACTTTACCGGAAAATACTTTCATCTTTGTGCCCTTAATGTAGGTATGGGCCCCAGGTCGGGGATTTAAAGCCCTTATGTGGTTATAAATGGAGCTAGCCGGCTCTGCCCAATTGATAATTTCATCTTCTTTGCTAATGCGAGCCGCATAACTAGCCTGGTTGTTATCCTGATGTAACCGGGGTAACTTTTCTCCGCGGGCCAATCGGTTTACCACCTGCAAAATAAGATCTGCCCCTTTGTGAGCCAAGGTTTCTTCTAATTCGCCGTGACTGATATCGCCGTCAACGGCTACCTCATCTTGCAGAATAATGTCCCCCGTATCCAAGCCTTCGTCCATAAACATAATGGTTACACCACTACTTTTTATTCCATCCATCAAGGCCCTTTGTACAGGCGCCGCCCCCCGATAGCGAGGCAAAAGGGAGGCATGCACATTAATACACCCGTATTGAGGGTATTCTAATAGGGCTGGGGGAATAATCTGTCCGTAAGACGCTACTACGATCAATTCCGGCTGCCATTGTTTTATTCGTTCGATGGATTCGGGGGTTTTAATATTAACCGGCTGAAATAAGTCCAATCCATATTTTAATGTTAGTTCCTTTACCGGGGTGGAAGTTAATTTGCGACCTCGACCCCGTTGCTTATCAGGCTGGCTTACGACCCCAACTATCTCATGTTTCGAATTTATTATTGATTTTAAGGAGGGTAGGGCAAATTCGGAAGTGCCCATAAATACAATTCTCATTTTTATTCACCCGTTTTTGTTAATAATAAAATAGGTTCCGAGTGCAGCTACTGTCTTTCCGAGTGGAGCCTACTGTCATTGCTACGAAAGGGGTTTTTAGATGCAGGTTTACGCTGACCCTACAGTCGCTTGATGGACGCTGATAATATCTCAACCATTAAACAGCGAATGCCCTGACCCTTTTCGTTT
>CAYRCG010000053.1:0-12891 GCA_964422685.1 uncultured Syntrophomonas sp.
TTTCGCAGCTTGATGGTAAAAAGTGAATAAAAGGGTATTTTGAGTTATATACTATCAATGAAAAAGAAATTAAGCATTTCTATAACTCTTGAAAAGGAGGGATAAAGTAAATTGAAAGCAACCGGAATAGTACGCCGTATTGATGATCTGGGAAGAGTAGTTATCCCTAAGGAAATCCGCCGGACCTTGCGCATTCGTGAGGGTGATCCCTTGGAGATTTTCGTTGACCGAGAAGGTGAAGTAATCTTAAAGAAATATTCACCAATCGGGGAATTGGGGGATTTTGCCAAAGAGTATGCGGACTCGCTCAACGAGACCATAGGCCACATTTCTATGATAGCCGATCGTGATGTGATAATTGCCGTAGCCGGAGCCAATAAAAGGGAATTCCTAGGCAAAGCTATAGGCAACGCGGTGGAGAGGGCGATAGAAGAAAGAAGCACCCTGATAATGAACGAATTGGATTCCCCGGATGATGACAACCTGCATGTTATTCAGAATGATGACCGGGAATATACCATCAAAGCCCAAGTAATTGCTCCGATAGTTACCCAAGGAGATCCCATTGGTGCTGTAATAATAGTAAGTAAAGAAGCGGTTAAGATGGGGGATATGGAAATAAAATTAGCGGAAACCGCCGCCGGCTTCCTGGCCAAACAGATGGAGCAATAATTCATAGCATACGAGCAAGAAGCGGTCTTGGTAGCGCAAGATCGCTTTTTTTTGCGGGGAGAAGTAATTATACAATATGGTATAATATAGCTCACGAAAATGGGAGGGTGCAGATGCAGGAGAAACAGAGTTTTCTAAAAGGAGCCATGGTCCTCAGTATCGCCGGGGCAATTAGCAAAATAATGGGGGCCATTTATCGTATTCCCCTTGCCCGCTTGATCGGGGGAGAAGGAATGGGCCTATACCAAATGGCCTATCCCATCTATACCACCATCCTTTCCCTAGCGACCGCCGGAGTTCCCGTAGCTATATCCGTCTTGGTCTCGCGCAAAGAAACCCAAGGCTATGCGGGCGATAGCCGGAAGATATTCCGGGTCTCACTTCTGATATTACTTGTATTCGGATTTTTATTAACTTTGCTGGTTATGCAATCGGCCTCATTCATAGCTAATTCGGTGTTAAAGGAACCTCGAGCCTATTACCCCATTCTAGCCGTGGCTCCGGCTATCTTCTTCGCCGGTTTGATGTCGGTTTTTCGGGGCTATTTCCAGGGGCATCAATCCATGATACCTACCGCAGTTTCCCAGGTCATAGAGCAGCTATTCCGGGTTACGGCAGTCCTGATACTGGCTATCTTGCTATTTCCCCGCGGTTTAGAATATGCGGCGGCAGGCGCTACCTTTGGTGCGGTAGTAGGGGGAGTAATCGGCTTGTTGGTTTTATTGGGCTACTATTACTCCTTCCGACGGAAACAACGGCAGTCAGGGGAGGTCTTGGCTTATTCCGGCAGCACATCTATGGAGCTGGGTCGGGAAATGGTGCATTTGGCTATTCCCGTCTCCTTTGGCGCGGTGGTACTTCCTTTGGTACAGATGCTGGATGCCATTATCGTTCCCGGGCGCTTAATGGCTACCGGTTATGCCACTTCCCAAGCTACCGCTCTCTATGGTGAGTTGGCCGGGATGGCTGCGGTCCTAATCAGCCTCCCCACTATTTTTACTATTTCTATAGCTACCAGCCTGGTGCCGGCAGTATCGGAAGCCTTGGCCCGCAATGATAATAGATTATTAAATAATCGCCTGAATTACGGTTTTCGAGCGGGAATGATTATTTCCCTTCCCTGCGCTGCCGGGCTATACATCCTGGCCTTCCCTATTTGTGACCTGCTCTATGCCACCCCCTCCGCCGGGATACCCCTGGAACCTTTGGCCTTTTCCTGTATAGTCCTGGCCGCTTTTCAGCTATCTAGTGCTGGTCTGCAGGGAATAGGCAAACCGCAGATTGCCATGCGCAACCTGTTAGTAACTGGTGTTTTTAAGGTTTTCTTCAACTACACCCTTACCGGCATTCCGGCTTTGAATATAAAAGGGGCAGCCCTAGGAACCGTTTTCGCTTTCCTTATCGGCTCTTTTCTTAACATCGTCTATTTACGCAAACATACCGGAATCAGTTATGAAAAGGGCCGGATGCTGAAGATAAGCCTAGTTACCATTCTAATGGCTATAGCTGTACAATATTCCTATACCGCCCTGGTGGCGGCTGATATTAGGTCGCATTTGGCTACACTTATGGCTATATCCCTGGGGGCTTTACTTTACGGGGTAATGCTATTCCTAACCAAGGAATTAGACATAAATATGCTGAAGCGGCTCAGCGGCAAATCGTAGCGGAAGGCGGAAGGCGGAAGGCGGAAGAAGGAAGAAGCGCCCGCAGGGTTAGTGTAAATCAGCGTCTGAATCCTATTTTCCTACTAACCCCCGTGGTCAGGGACCACAAACAACGATGAAAAGGGAGTTTGAAGGCTCTTGAACGGTAAGGGATAGCGGGTAATTACTAATACCCCTCACTCCTCACCCCTCACGCCTCACCCTTTTCATACTAAGTCTGGAGGTGAGATTATGAGCAAAAGCGCACAGGCGATTGATGCCCTGCAGGAAGTGATGGACAGGCTTCTGGCACCTGATGGGTGCCCTTGGGATAGAGAGCAGACCCATGAATCACTGCAAAGATATCTGATCGAGGAAAGCTATGAGGTGCTCGAAGCTATTAAAATGCAAGATGCAGGGAAGCTGCGGGAGGAATTAGGGGATTTGCTACTGCAGGTAGTTTTCCACGCTGCCCTGGCGAAAAAAGAAGGGAATTTCGATTTTGCCGGAGTGGCCGATACGGTTACGCAGAAGATGATATCCCGCCATCCTCATGTTTTCGGGCAGATGGACCTGAAAAGCAGTGATGATGTTATGAAGCATTGGGAAGGATTCAAGAAAAAAGAAGGCAAAAAATACCTGCTGGAAGGTATTCCCCTAGAATTACCGGCCTTAATGCGGGCAGAAAAGATGCAGGAAAAGGCTGCCCGGGTAGGTTTCGATTGGCCCGGAGTGGAAGGGGCCTTAGGTAAACTGCAGGAGGAAGTGGAGGAACTGGCCGCAGCAACTAATCCGGAGGAAATTAAGGAAGAAATGGGTGATGTATTCTTTGCCCTGGTTAATGTGGCTCGCCTTAAAAACATAGACCCGGAGGAAGCCCTGCAACTATGCAATGATAAGTTTGCCGCCCGTTTCAACTATATTGAGAGAAAGATAAAGGCGGCAGGGAAAGAGTTCGCCGACTACGGGTTGGAAGAACTAGACCATATCTGGGACGAAGCCAAGGCCAAGGGGTTATGAAAATGCGGATGACCTTACACCTTACTCCTCACCTTTTTGCGTTAAGAAGAAGGAGATTCTTCCGGGATGGCGAATAGCCACAATATGCCAATACTAAAGAGGAGGGAAAGCTTCTTGAATAAGACAGAATTAGTAGGCCAGGTCGCGGAAAGAACTGGGATGAGCAAAAAAGATGTGGAGAAAGTGATAAATGCTTTCTTCAGCACGGTTGAAGAGACCTTAAAAGCGGATGATAAGGTGCAGTTAATCGGTTTCGGAACCTTTGAGGTTAGGGCGAGGCAAGCCCGGAAAGGGCGGAACCCGCAAACCGGTGAGGAAATCAGTATCCCGGCTACTAAAGTGCCAGCCTTTAAGGCAGGCAAAGTGTTAAAGGATGCCTTAGCGTAAACCGGAAGAAGAAAGGATCTAATGTTTTATTATTGTGGCCCCGCCAAGGAGGGGTAATATGCGTTTAGACAAATATCTAAAAGTATCGCGGATAATCAAACGGCGTACTTTGGCGAAAGAATTTGCAGAAAGCGAAAGGGTTTTAATCAATGGTAGGATAGCTAAGCCGTCCAGTGAAGTAGAGGTCGGGGATATTATTACCTTACGCCTGGGAGAGAAAAAAGTGCTTTATGAAGTTCTGGCTATCAAAGAAAGTGTTAGGGCAGCGGATGCCGGGAATCTTTATCGGGTTATTGAGCCATGATCCGCTAGAAAAAGCAATAGTGTGCCTAATTTGTATATATGATAAGCGCAATTGATTTATTTATGGCAGCTGTATATGCATGGATTTGTGAACAACACCTGCAGTTTGTCCAATGATTTTACGTAACCACGCTGATCTTACGTAGACTGAAAAGTGGCTTGTTAGTTGCGGCGGAATTTTGGGGGCGGGGTTATCGACTCACAGGAGGAGATAACCCCGCCCTTTCGTTTACTACCCGCAAAACTGGAATATATACACCCCTACTTGCATACTTTTTCATAAAGCGTAGTATAAGGAGGCGGGTATAATGGCGGAACATACTATTAAATTGAGTAACCGCAGGAATATGGAACTTAGCGGGATAAGAAATGTCTATAATTTCGATGAAGAAAGGATTATTCTCGAAAGCGAACAGGGTCATATCTACATAATTGGCCAGGACTTGCATATCGGTACCCTGAATCTGGAGCAAGGACAAGTGATTTTGGAAGGACTAATAGATATTATCGAATACAAGGCTCCCGGTACCGATATTAAGGCTAAAGGTAAAAGTATCATAAATCGCTTACTGAAATAAGGAAGATACGCTGGGCCATATTGTGATGCTGCATTAAGGGGGAGTGCCTATTGTCCGTCCTTTGGGGCCAGCTCAAGGCCTTTATTCTGACCCTGATGCTGGGCATAGTAAGTGGTGGGATCTTCCATTATTATCAGCTAATAATCAGGAAAACCCGGGTAGGCAGGTATTGGCTTTATTTAATCGATTTTTTCCTATGGATGATCCTACTTATGGTTGTTTTTGCTTTTCTTTTGCTTATTAACCGGGCAGAAATAAGACTCTATGTACTATTGGCCCTAGCTTGCGGGATACTTATCTATCTGCGCTATATATTGCCCCACACGAACCCTGCTCTATCTCGGCTAGCGCAAGTAAGCATAAACCTTTCCACCGGTTTGGCCCGGGTAGTTAAAAGTCCCTGGATGCTTTTCACCCACTACTATAAAACCCGTTTAGCCAAAAAAAGAACACCGCCCCCCGATGATAATGAGGATTAAACCTTATGCCGATTGAAGATAATTTACCCCCTCAAGCAGGAATTTGCCTGTCTATTCCGAATTAATAATAATAATGCCCGAATTATTGGGGGGGAAAAAGAAAGGATGTCAAGCAAACCGCAACGAAGAATTATAGGAGGATGTCTCTTTATAGGCATCTTGTGTACCCTTTTGCTGATAATGATAGCCCCCCAGATTAAAGACATTTATCGCATGGGTGCAGAACAGCATAGATTGGAGCAGGTCAAAGCCGAACTAGAAAAAGAAAACCGTGAACTGAAAGCTCGGTTAAAAGATATGGATTCCGTAGCAACGGTAGAAAAAATCGCCCGGGAACAATTGGGCATGGTGAAAAAGGGAGAACGGACTATAATTCCCCTCCAAGAAGAAAAACCTTAATTATCTTAAATAGCCCTTTGCGGTTGACTACTGCATGGGCATTTTATACAATTAGAATAGTATATTTTTTGAGGGGGATCTTTATCTTTATGCCTACTGAACAAACTAATATTTTACCCGGCAGCATAATGGAAGGAAAAGTGCAGGGAATCACCAAGTTTGGAGCGTTTATTGAACTCCCCGGGGGTGTGGTTGGCTTGGTACACATCTCCGAGATAGCCGATACCTATGTGAAAGATGTTAAGGATTATATCAAGGAAGGCGAAAACGTTAAGGTTAAGGTGCTGAATGTCGCAGGGAAAAAGATTGGGCTTTCGATAAAGCAGGTCTCCCCTCCCCCGAAGAGCGAGCCTAGAGCTCCAGAGAGGAACTATCGGGGCAGCAGTACGGCGGGTAGCCGCTATTATAATAATCCTATTACGAAAAGCGCTAATACTCCGATAAGTCTGGATGATAAGATCGCCAAGTTCCTCAAGGAAAGCGACGAAAGGATGCAGCCGCTTAAGAACAAGATGGAGCCTAGGAAGCGTAACCGCTTTAATTAATTAATCCTGCATTCCCGGCATTCAGTTTTAGTTATGTCTATAATTATTATGGAATAATTATACCCGGAGTGCCGAGTATCGATAGGTGATGGAAAGCGGGAAGCTAGTCGGATGCTAGCTGGTTCTATTTTCCTGCTACCATAGAATCGAAGCACTTCCTGACGGAGGTGCTTTTTTGTGAAAAGGAGTACAATTTATTGCGTTGTGCAGCCGTAGATATAGGAACAAACTCCTGCCGCCTACTTATCGCTGATGCAGGTCCTGAAGGACTTTGCCCCCTCCGGCGCGAAAACAGGACTACTCGGGTGGGGGAAGGCTTTAAAGAAGCTATACATATTCGCCGGGAGATTATGGAACGGAACTTAGAATGTCTAATAGCTTTTGAAGATACCATTAAAAAAACAGCGGTGGAAAGTTATCGGGTGGTAGCCACCAGCGCTCTGCGGGAAGCGGTCAACCGGGAAGAATTCCTGGGAATGGTCGAGGAGAAAACCATGCTGCAGATCGAGGTGATAGGAAGCGAGGAGGAAGCCCGGCTGGGCTACTTGGGAATGAGCCGGGGCCTATCCCATTTGCAAATGCCATTGATGGCTGACCTGGGCGGAGGAAGCCTGGAACTAATCAAAGAAGGGGTAAGCCCTATTTTATTATCCCTTCCCCTAGGTGCGGTAAGGGCCATGGAACAGGATATGGGGATAATCGACATTAAGGCCGCCCTTCGACCCCTAGCAGTCTATAAGGATACATTGGCGCCTTATCCCCTAGTAGTGGTGGGTGGGACGGCTAGCTCGCTAGTCGCCATAAAATATTCCCTGCAACAATACGACCCCAGTTTGGTTCACGGGCAGGTCTTAAAAAGAGAGGAAATAGCGGATATTTATAATATGCTGGAAAGGATGTCATTGAAGGTGCGCCGACGCTTGCCGGGTTTGCAGCCGGAAAGGGCGGATATTATTACCTGGGGGGCCCGGATTATCTTGTTGTTGATGGATATGTTAGAAATAGAGGAAATAATCGTGAGTGAAAGCGACCTTTTAGAGGGAGTTATTTGGAACATGCTATAACAAGGTATTATGCAATACATAACAGAGAGGAATAACTGGTTTTACCGCGCAGGTTTTTGACGCTTTTTGTAGAAAAGAAAAGCTGGAGACTTAAAACTATAGGGCAATAAACTCGGGTATGGTAGACGAGATAGAAGCATATCTGAGTATTGTTAAAAGTAACTGTTGGAGAAGCTTAACAGTTGCTGGGAACAAAAGGGAAGGAGGGAAGAACGAAGCACAAGGGAATTATATTCCGCCCGGAATTGGGTTTGGCGGGATATACATTAATTCTTGCTGGGACAGCTTCTTTCAGATTCCAGCACGATAGAAGATTTTATCGTAAAAGGCATAGGTAATAGGATGATCTCTGTTTACCTGAATGCTTCGGACCCTGTATTTACTTGTTGGGATAGGCCAGTATACAAAATTAGAATAACAAAGGGAGAGTGAATAAGCTAATGAATTTTCTGACTCCAGCCGAAATCGCCGTTGCTACAGGAAATGCCGGTAAAGCGAAATGTGAATTACCTATTATAAAAATGTTTGTTTTGGGTATCCTTGCTGGTGCCTACATCGGATTCGGGGCTAACTTAGCTACCAAAATAGGCTCAATGGCCTCTGCAGATACCTCAGGCGGACAGTTCCTCTTTGGCGCAGTCTTCTCCGTAGGCTTGATGCTAGTTGTTATTGCCGGTTCCGAGTTGTTTACCGGCAACTGTATGTTCTGTGCTGTTTCATCTATAAATGGGCAATCTTCCTGGGGCGGATTGCTTTATAACTGGGTGGTTGTTTTCCTGGCTAACTTCGCAGGTTCTGTTCTGCTCGTTTATATCATCTATTACGGTGGATTCTGGGGTGACGGTGCCGTAGCTACTGCTATCAGCGCCCACGGAATAAAAGCCCTGGGAATCGCTAAAGCCAAAATGTCCTTAACTTGGGGGCAAGCGTTTTGCCGGGCTATCGGTTGTAACTGGTTAGTGTGTTTGGCTGTATGGGTTGCTTTAGCTTCCAAGGAAATCATCGGGAAAATCTTCGGAATCTTCTTCCCCATCATGGCCTTCGTATCCAGCGGATTCGAACATAGCGTTGCTAACATGTTCTTCATTCCCATGGGCATTACTATTGCTCAGAACAACCCTGAATTAGTTGCTGCTGCCACTAAAGTTGGGGCTGATGGGACCGCGGTTTCCGTATTTAATATGTCTGCTGAACAAGTAACCGCATTTTTCACCTATGGCAACTTTATTAATGCTAACTTGATTCCGGTAACATTGGGCAACATAGTAGGCGGCTCTATATTTGTAGCCATGTTCTACTGGTTTATCTATTTGAAAAAATAGTTGTTCCGAATCTTGTTAATACAACAGCCCTCAGTGGAGGACTAAAAAAATAATGCAAAACTGGGGACCCGGTGAGGGTCTCCTTTTTTTGCCCAACTTCCCGGTCATTCCGAGTGCACCCCCCTGTCATTCCGGATATAGCGAGGAATCTTAACCCCTATTTTCACCATGGTTAAAAGCGATATTATCATAAGATGAATGAAAAGCTAGGGAAAATGGCAAAGATGGCATTTTCCCAGCAGATTTTGTTAGAAGAAAAAGCAGTTGCCCGCCCCCGAATTACAAAATACACCAGTAGCTATTTCCTATAATAGGTGGACGAGGCCTGAGTTAGCTATAGCTATCTTAAGGCAAATTAGTAGTTCGGAGATGGGGGATAGCATGTTAGGGAAGACGGATATTTATCCATATCAAAGGGTTGCCGAGAAAACAACGGCCAAATCCCGGGGCAAGCAACAGGAGTGGATACAGAAGATAAAAGGGGGGGCCATCAAGGGACAAAACCGATTAACCGATTATGCGAAAAGGGAGCTCCCTATAGTAATTCACTCACTGTTAAGTTTAGAGAATCTGCTCTTAGCGGTGGGGGCATTAATACTGGCGCGCGCTTTTGTGCTGGGGGACTTACTCCCCTTCATTTATGCCTATGTGGCAGTTTTCGGCAGGGCAAAAAGACGCGGCATCCTGTTGCTTGTTTTCGCCAGTCTGGGGATGGCTAGCGTATTACATGGCTTTGCCTTAGGCAGTGGCATTATCAGTTTAGTTATTTTGCTAACGGTAATTAACCACTTAACGATAGCGCCCGAAAAAGCCTGGTGGCTGTTGCCCTTGGCTAGTATATCGGTGATTTTTACCTGTAAAAGTTTATTTCTTTTGAAGGGTGGCTTTTCTTTATATGGCGAAATGGTGGTAGTGTTCGAAGCGGCGATAGCCGGGGTTCTGTGTTTCGTTTTTTTGGTGGCCCGTGAAGCCATAGAGGAAAGGAAAGCATTGGCGGGCTTGAATTTTGAAGAATTCGCCGCTTTTTTGGTCCTGGGTATAGGCTTAATTATGGGGTTGAATGATGTTGAAGTGGCAGGATTAAATATTAGCAGTATTATCTGCCGCCTGGGGATAATGTTAGCTGCCTTGATATGGGGCAGCGGCGGGGGAACCATAGTGGGGGTAATGACAGGAATCATGCCTTCCATTTCTTCCAGTATCTTCGCCCAGAGCCTAGGTTTATATGCTGTCTCCGGGCTGCTGGCCGGTTTGTTCAGGAGTCTGGGACGTATAGGTATCGTTTTGGGTTTTATGCTGGGGACTATGGCTCTTTCCATGTTTATACCAGAAACAAAAGCGGCCGTTTTGGGGATATGGGAAACTGCGATAGCTGGATTACTATTTTTCCTTTTGCCGGAATCAGTACAGGATAAAGTACCTCTGCAATCCTTAGGAACTCTGGGCAGCAAGAACCAAGAAAAAGAAGAAACGATAAACCAACAATTAGAGGAAAGTGCCCGCCATCGCATCCGGAATCTAGCGGGCGTTTTCGAAGAACTTAGCAGCAGTTTTAGCGGGGAAATGGAAGTGAAGCGGAAGAACAATCAAGCCGCTTATTTGAATTATCTCTATGAACAAGTTTCCCAGAACTTTTGCGAGAAATGTACCCGCTATGATATCTGCTGGGGTCGGGATTCTTATCGCACTTCCCAGCAGATATTAGAGCTGTTTACTATTGTTGAAAAATCGGAACTAAGTTATGAGAAAGCCCCCCGCGATTTTAAACGGGACTGTCTCTATGCCCGGGAAATGATAAGCACTTTAAACTATCTATTTGAAAGAATGCTTTTAAACGAGTATTGGTCAGACAAGCTTTGCGAATCCCGGGAATTGGTGGCCACCCAGCTAAAAGGTGTTAGCCGGTTAATAAAAGATTTGGCCGAAGAAATCGATGTTAAGGCGGAATTCGATCTTAACGTAAGAGAGAAGCTCTTGAGAGAGAGCCAAGAGCAGGGGTTTAAAATAAAGGAAATGACTCCTTTGCGCAATAATGGCGAGTTAATCCTGAATGTGGCAGCTGAGCCCTGCCGTAAGGGGGATTTCTGTGAGAACATTATTGCTCCCGCGTTTTCTGGCATCTTGGGCGAAAAAATGGAGGTCTATGAAAAAAGTTGCCCCCGTTTCCGCGGGTGGGGACAGTGTAAATTCACTATGAGCCGGGCTTGCAGTTATAAGATAAATAGTGCCGTAGTGCAGGTGGCAAAGGAGAAGCAGTCGGGCGACAGCTTTACTATAGCCAGCCTAAAAGAGGGCAAGGAATTAATAGCCCTTAGCGACGGAATGGGGGTAGGAGAAAAAGCTTTCGGGGATAGCCAGGCGACGGTGAGGTTGCTGGAGAACCTTTTGGCTAGCGGCTTTCAGCGGGATGTAGCCCTAAATACCATAAACACAGTTTTGCTTCTCCGCTCCGCCCAGGAAAGCTTTGCTACCTTGGATATGATTTTGGTTGACCTCTATAGCGGTGACGCGGACTTTATTAAGGTGGGCAGCGCTCCTTCCTATATAAAAAGAGACAGGAAGGTAGGAATGATAAGTGCTAACTCTTTGCCCATCGGTATATTAGAAAATGTAGATGTAGTGAGCGAAAGGATAAACCTTTGCCCCCAGGATATTCTGGTCATGGTCAGTGATGGAGTGCTGGAAGTGTCCCGGCAGTTTAATGAAAGCTGGGTAAATGAATTTTTAAGCCAGGTGAACGAAAATGATCCCCAGCTTTTAGCAGAAATGATTATGAATAAAGCCCTAGGAACGTGCAAAGGGAAACCGGCCGACGATATGACCGTCATCTGTCTGCGCGTAGATTTGCAGGGGTGACAAGGGGGGGTGGGATATTGATATATCGGGATGATATAAAAAAAGGACCACCCATTGTTTTGACAAAGTGAGGCGCGGAAACCGGTTTGACAAAGGGGGAAACTTGGGTAGCATTAGACTAGAAGAATTTTAATACCGGAGAAATACAGTGTTACACAAGGTTAGAAGATTTATTAGGGAAGAAAAAATACTAGAACCGGGGAAAAAACTACTTTTGGCTGTTTCTGGCGGGCCAGATTCTATGGCCCTCTTGCATATTATGCATACCTTGGCGCCGGAAATGGCTCTAAGCCTCATAGCCCTGCATCTTAATCACGGTTTGCGCACGGAAGCCGCCCTCGAAGAGGACTTTGTCCGCCGGCATTGCCATGAATTAGGCATAGATTTTTATGCCCGTAAGGCCGATATTGCCGATTTGGCTGCTAAAGGCAAGAAAAGCCTGGAAGAAGCCGGACGGGATTGCCGTTACCGGTTTTTTTACGAGTTATTGGAGGAACTCGAAGCTGATTACATCGCTACTGCCCACCACTGGGATGACCAGGCCGAAACCGTACTTTTACACCTTCTGCGGGGTAGCGGGCTCAAAGGCTTGCGCGGAATTATGCCCCGGAAGGGCAGCTTGCTAAGACCTCTTCTGACCTTGTCCAAGGCTGAAATCATCCTCTATCTGGAAGAAAGGCAAATCCCCTATTGCCTGGATGAAAGCAATGAGGATTTAGTTTTTCTACGCAACCGCATCCGCCACGAGCTTCTGCCCTACCTGCAAAAATCTTTTAACCCACGTATTATGGAAAACCTAAATCAATTAGCCGTGATAGCCCGAGATGAAAATGATTATTTGGAAAAGCAGACCGGCTTTGTCTGGGATAAGCTCTTACTCCGCCGAGAAGCCGGTTTACTAGTATTAGATAAGAAGGCCCTGGTAGAGCTGCACCCCGCCTTACAGAAAAGGCTTATTCTCAAGGCTTTGACCAGTCTTAAGGGGGGCAGTGGCTGGGAACAGAAGGATGTACAAAGGATTACTCGTCTGCTAAAGTCTGAAGGCTCCTCTAAATATATCCAACTCAAAAAGAACCTGCAGGTAAAAAACATCTACCAGGAATTGCACTTTACGGATAAGACTCAACGGATAGGGGAATTTTGCCATAGGATTTCCATTCCCGGACGGCTTAGTATTCCCGAAAGCGGAGAAAGCTATATTATAGAGTTCGGCCATACCCCGGTAGCTGAATCGGGCTTATCATCCAGCTTGGATTATGATAAACTTAAACCGCCCCTATATTTGCGCTCCCGGCAGCCGGGAGATCGTTTTCTGCCTGAGGGAATGCAAGGCAGCAAGAAAGTGAAAGATTATTTTATAGACATTAAGCTGCCTCTGGAGCAGAGAGATCAGATTCCTTTGCTTACTTCTGATGAAAGCGTTTATGCTATAGTGGGTTATAGAGTATCCCGCTTGGCCGAAGTGGACCGGGAGAGCCGCCGGATACTGATAATAAGGAAAGAGGGCTCGTGAATGCTTATCCCCCGGCCCGCGGTCATGGGCAAAGACGAAAATGGGGGGGAAGATTCCTCGCAAGCTCGGAATGACACTAGGAGGCTATTTTCATACTAACCCCCATG
>CAYRCG010000054.1:0-12748 GCA_964422685.1 uncultured Syntrophomonas sp.
TAATGTGGGATACTTTTCGGTTATTATCTGGGGGATTTTTCGCTTGACAAAAACATACAATGCATATAGCTTTTGGAATAGACCAGATAATGCCGCTAAAGTCATTCTCTTGTATTGCTGTTTCCGCTCCATTCCCGGTCCTTCCCATGATTCCACCCCTCAAATATTTATCGGGAGCATGTCGACTTTTACCACACCCGAAGCCACATGTAATTCAATCGTCCGCGCTATATTCCCGCCCAAATCAGCGTAGCTGCATCGCAGTTTTAAACCGGCTAAAGTCCCCATGATTGCATCAATGTTTTTGCGTCCGATATTAAACACATCATTACCCCGGATGGAGTCAGCGCCACCGTATAGCTTTATATCGAAGCTTGCATAGTTTGATTTGAAACTGTCAGACATAGTTTTCAATAACAGGGGCAAAGCAGTGCTGGCATATCTATAGGGATATATCAGGCCCTGTTCCGCAGTCGCCGGATAAGGTAAGGCAATATGAGCCATTCCGGCCGCCTGCTTCCTGGGCTCATAAAGCACTATGGCAACACAAGAAGCCAAGGCTAAAGTTTTTAAAGTATCTGTTTTACAAGAGGATATGGTATGCTCGCCTATGCCAACCAGCTTAACCATGATTCAGCTCAAAAAGGAAAAGAGCAGATGGGGAATCTGTTCCAAAGAAGCCTGTTTTTCTACTGCTCCAATGTTATAAGCTGCCCTGGGCATTCCATAAACAGTTGAAGATTTTTCATCCTGCCCTATAGTCCTGGCTCCTTTTCGTCTCATAGCGAGCAAACCCTTGGCGCCGTCATAACCCATTCCGGTCAGAATCAGGCCCACCGCCTGGCTGGCAGCCTCCTTGGCTACCGATTCAAAAAGCACATCAACCGAGGGACAATGACCATTTACTTTTTCCCCTTCATTACATTCCACCTTATACCTTTCGCCTGTCTTTCTAATCCGCATGTGTTTATCCCCGGGGGCGATCAAAGCCTTTCCCGGTTCAAGCATATCGCCGCTTTGAGCTTCCTTAACCCGTAATCTCGTAGAGCTATCCAGCCTATCCGCCAGCATTTTAGAGAATACCGGCGGTATGTGCTGAACGACCAGCAATCCCGGTGTTGAAGGCGGTAAAGCTTTCAGAATGCTTGCTATCGCTTCTATTCCGCCGGTTGAGGCCCCGATAGCTACCAGGCGATTATTATCCGGAAATACTTTCGCCGGCACTGTTCCGCTGAATCCTTTGAGTTCCCCCACCTTCGCCCCCGCCACAATCTTAATTTTCATAATTAAATCCTGGATAAAGACCTGCAGGTCTGCCGATGATTGCACATTAGGTTTAGCTACAAAGTCAATCGCACCGGCGTTCATCGCATCAAAAACAGCCGCGTTTACCGTGCTGACTACTATAACCGGCAAGGGGTATTGAGGCAGAAGCCTTCTTAAGAACTCAATCCCATTCATTTTAGGCATTTCTATATCACAGGTCATAACATCTGGCCGGAACTGCAGAATTTTATCGCGGGCATCAAAAGGATCTACGGCCTTAGCGACTACTTCTATAGATGAATCGCCGGAAATGCCATTTGCTAAAACCTCCCTGAAGATTAGTGAATCATCAACAATTAATACCTTTATTCTGCTATGATTCATTTCTTCATTCCTTTCTGAAGATAGCCGGCATTATGTATTTATATCTGGTATCGGCACGCTTCAATGATTCCGAATGCCCTATAAAAAGATAACCGCCCGGTTCTGTAAACTCATAGAACTTATTAACCAAGTTCTTTCTGGTTCTATCATCAAAATAGATCATAACATTCCTGCAAAAGATAACTTGAAACTTTCGTTTAAAAGGGAAGATCTCATCCATCAGATTGAATTTCCTGTAGATTATTTCTTTTCTTATCCTATCAATAAGTATAGATTTTTCGCCATCCAGCTTTTTAAAGTAATTTAATCTCCAATGGCTTGGCAGCTTTTTAAGCTTTTCGTTTTCATATATCCCCCGGGAAGCTATACGCAATACCTTGCCGGATATATCAGTAGCCAATAGTTTGCTGTCCCATAAGGCCTTTTCCCTGCCTAGATATTCGTCTATCAGCATAGCCAGGGTGCCCGGCTCTTCCCCGGTGGAGCAGCCTGCACTCCAAATCCTTAAATCCTTATCCCCGACATTGTTTACCAGATAAGGTAAGGCTGTGTTTTTAAAAAAGTGGAAGTGTTCTTCTTCCCGCATAAAGAATGTATGATTGGTGGTGATTCTATCAATCATTCTTCTGAGAGCCGCGCCGCTCTTATCAGCCAGCAGGTAATCAAAATAAGCCGAAAAGTTCGTGAAGTCCATTTGGCGCACTTCGCTATTAAGTCTTCCGATAACCAGAGCTTTTTTTTCCTCTTTTAGATTGATTCCATAGTTTCTCCTGATATAATCAGCCAAAAGCCGATATTCCTTATTCGTTATACTCAGCATTAGGCCTCACCCGTTTTAGTGCTGGAGGAAAGCTTTGGCTTCCCTCCGCCTATATTCATAATATTTAGTATTTACCGAATTCCGCGTCACTTAAAGCGATCCTCGTTCTGCTCAAAGCTGTATCGCCGTCATTTTGCTCCAGGCAATATTCTTCTTCCTTTTTCTTCAGACCCATAGCATCCGCTTTAGTTATTGATTCGAGATTACTTTCACCTGTATGCCAATAGTAGCTGCGGCCGCTCTTTTTGAGTTTAAAGCGGTTAACCTGCTGTTTGAGCAATTCGGCCTGTGATGATAGCTCCTCACTGGCAGCGGCACTCTCCTCCGAGGTAGCTGAGTTGGTCTGCACCACCTGGGATACCTGCATAATCCCCTGGTTGATTTGGTTGAGTCCCAGGGATTGTTCATTGGAAGCTACCGCGATATCATGCACAATATTTCCCGTCTTAAACACACCCTCGACAATCTTGTTCAAAGCGGTCGCGGTATCATTGGCAATCTTGGTTCCATCTTCCACCTTTCTTATGGATCCTTCGATCATATCAGTTGTCTCTTTCGCAGCATTGGCTGAACGAGCAGCCAGATTCCTGACTTCTTCCGCCACAACGGCAAAGCCCTTACCATGCTGTCCGGCCCGGGCCGCCTCTACAGCGGCATTTAAGGCCAAAATATTAGTCTGGAAAGCAATCTCGTCAATTACCTTGATGATCCTGGATATGTTGCCGGAAGATACATTAATCTCCTCCATGGCTTTTAACATCTCTTTCATTTGCTCATTGCCCGTAGTCGCGTTCGCTTGAATCTCTTGCGCCAGCTCATTGGTCTGGTCGGCATTTTTCGCATTTGCTTCGGTCTGGGCGGCGATCTCCTCAATTGAAGCGGTTAGTTCCTCAATTGAACTGGCTTGTTCGGTAGCTCCCTGGGAAAGGGCAATACTGGAATCCGCAACCTGCCTGGCCCCTGATGCCACCTGGTCTGAAGCGGTGTCGATATTTATCAGAGCTTCATTGATGTTCTCCGCAGCGTTTTTAAAGGCCCGGGCCAAGAGGCCGATTTCATCCTTGCTGTTGATCTCTATATCCACATCCAAATCATTGTTAGCGATTTTATCGGCGACAGCTACCAATTTAGCAACCGGTCGGCTGACACTCTGGCTGAGAAGGATTCCCAGCAAAATAGCCACAACCACCCCCGCAATAATGACAATCATCATGACCAGGCTAGCTTGGCTGGCCATCGCGCTATTCTCCTCACTGCGGTTCTTAGCAATATTATTTTTGAGTTGAACCAACTCGGCGATAATATCCTGCACATCCCTTGCCGCTATACCAGCAGGTGTATCCTCAGCTATAAGCTCCAGGGCCTCGTCATTATTGCCGGCTTTAACCAGGGTAATTACTTTATCAACTTCTAAATAGAAGGTATCTAAATAAGCCTTGAAAGACTTGTAGGCCTCCTCCCCTTCTTTGGTAAGTATGGTTTTTTCAAATTCCGGCATGATTTCCGCTATCTCTTTTTTGCGTTCATTGTAATTATTTATTTGATGATTGACGGCAGTTTCATCCATAGCCAGAATCATTTCGCGAATGTTTACCCGCATCCTTTGAAACGCGGTAGAGATATCGCCCATTTCGCCCAGCGGGACTGTGGCAAGTTCGTAAAGCTCCTGGTCTTTTGCATCTATGGCGTTCATCTGTTTTATGCCAAATAAGCCGACTACACCGGCAATTAAAGCCACTATAATGAATCCGCTGATAAGTTTCGCAGCAAGCTTCAGATTAGAAAACCACTTCATCTCTCAAACATCCCTTCCTCAGATAATTTCACTTATAGAATCAATATCATTAATCAATTTATCGCAATCCAAGATGAGTTTGACTTCGCTGCCTATCTTGGCAATCGCTTTGATATATTTCTTGCCGGTTTTTTTTGTCTCCGGCGGTGCTACTCTATCCTGATCGGGTATGGATAATACCTCTGATACACTATCTACTATCAAGCCGATAGAAACATCGCTGATATCGATTACGATTACACAGGTTCTGTCATTGTATTCCTTAGCTTCTTTATTAAACCTTAACCTGACATCCATTACCGGGATGATCTTTCCCCTAAGGTTAATAATTCCCTTTACATAATACGGCAGCTCGGGGACTTCGGTAATTACTTGAATTCCGATGATTTCCGTCACATGTTTTATCTCAATGCCATAGTACTCACTGGCTAATTGGAAAGTCAGAAATTTGCCTTTTTGGGTATCTTCTTCCTGTTCCGGGATTTCATCCATCTGCTTTTCAGTCACCTTTGATTCCCCTTTCTAAATACGAAAAAACACAACTGCTGCATTGTAACGCCTGTTCCAAACCTCCCATTTTTATCCGCTATTCAACCTTTTTTCGCCGCCCGGCATAGCTGCTCAGCAAGAAAATAAATCAGCAATGTCCAGGATCAGACTTATGCTGCCATCCCCCAGCAGGGTACAGCCTGCTACCCCCCTTACCTTTTTGATATAATTGGGTAAGGCCTTCACCACAACCTGCTGTTCTCCCAATAAGCAGTCGGCAAAGAGGCAAAGGGTCTTTCCGTCATCCTCGACCATTACGATTATTCCCTTAGGGAATTCACTCACCTCTGTTTTAACCCGAAATACTTGATGCAGACGCAAAACCGGGAAACAAGCTCCCCTGACCATAATCATTTCCTTTCCATCAGGGTCAGTAATAACCTCATTTTCTTGCGGTCTAAAAGACTCCCTAATGGAGGTTAAAGGCAATGTGTAGCATGATCTTCCGACTTTGATGTTCATTCCCTCTATTATGGCCAGGGTCAAAGGGATCCTTAGGGTTATGGTTGTTTCCGCACCTGCTATACTATCTATCAGAACGCTTCCCCCGACAGATTCGATGCTTTTTGCAACAACATCCATACCCACGCCCCGGCCTGAGAATTCGCTGACCCTTTCCTTGGTGGAAAAACCCGGCGATAGTATAAAATTAAAAATCTCTTTGTCGCTCAGCTCGTTTACGGGTTTGTGCAAAAGCTCATTAGCCTGGGCACGGGACAGGATTTTCTCCCTATCAAGACCCCGGCCATCATCTTTAACCATAATAAGAACCTCGCTGCCGGCATTTCTAGCTTCGATTAGAATTTTACCCACTTCGCTTTTACCAGCTTTTAGCCGCTCTGCCGGGCTTTCCAATCCGTGATCTACGGCATTCCTGACTAAGTGCATAAGGGGATCAGATATTTGTTCAATGATATTTTTATCTACCTCGGTTTCCTCTCCGCTGATCTCCAAGACAAGCTTTTTATTGAGCTTTCTGGACATATCCCGTACAATCCTATGCATTTTTTGCAAGGTGATATCCCCTATGTGTTAGGATGATTGTCGTATAGAGAAAACAGCGTACAATATAAATATGACAAATCCTAAGGAGGAAAAACTATGTCTAGAAAAACAGTATCAAAAAAGCATTATTCCAAAGAATTTAAGGAATCAGTCCTTGAAAGGCTAAAGGCACCGGCAAACAGTACCGTAGCGGCCTTATCTAAAGAACTGAATATCTCTAGAACCACCATATACCAATGGATCAAAGCCCAAGAAAATAATTCTAATATTCCCAAGCCACTTGCCAAATGGTCTGCAAAAGATAAATTTCATGCCGTTTTAGAAACAGCAACCCTTAGTCAAGAAGAAACAGCAGCATATTGCCGCAGAAAAGGCCTCTATTTAGAAGACATAAACATATGGCGGGAGCAATGCATCAAGGCCAATATGCCTAATTCAAAAGACCCCGTAAAACTAGAAGAATGCCTACGAGAAGAAAAACGCCGTACAAAAGAACTAGAAAGAGAACTACGAATAAAAGAAAAAGCCTTAGCAGAAACAGCCGCTCTTCTCGTACTTCAAAAAAAAGCCCAAGCGATTTGGGGGGAGCCAAAGGAAGACTGATCAGTACCCCAGATCGCGTTAAAGCTGTAGAACTGATCGATGAAGCAAGGGTTGCTGGTGCTAGATTAAAAACCGCCTGCGACATATTGGGTATTAGCGACCGCACATACCAAAGATGGACAAGAGGTGGCTCGACTAAGGAAGATAAGCGCCCTATTATGGAAAGACCTACCCCCAAAAACAAATTAAGCGAAACAGAACGAGCAGAAGTAATAAAGATAGCTAATGGCCCTGAATTTGTAGACTTAACCCCCCACCAGATAGTACCCAAATTAGCTGATAAAGGTGAATATATAGCCTCGGAATCAACTATTTACCGTATCTTAAGAGAAGAAAAAATGAATACCCATAGGGGCCGTAGCCATGCACCCGTGAAAAAAGTAATACCAACCCATATTGCTACCGGCCCTAACCAGGTATGGACCTGGGACATTACCTGGTTAAATGCCGCTATTGCGGGAAAATATTTTAAGTTATACCTAATGCTAGATATGTTTAGCCGGTTAATAGTTGCCCATGAAGTATGGGAAACCGAAAGAGCCCAATACGCAGAGCAACTAATTAGAAGGGCTGTTTTAGCCCAAAACATCCAAGGGCGACTTCTGGTGCTTCATTCAGATAATGGCAGCCCTATGAAAGCGGCAACCTTTCAGGCTACACTAGAAAAGCTAGGGGTCCAAAGCTCCTTTTCAAGACCCAGGGTAAGTAACGATAACCCCTATTCCGAATCACTTTTTAAGACCATGAAATACCGACCTCAATACCCTTTTAGGGGGTTCGCAACCGTAGAGGAAGCCAGGAAGTGGGTTAATAAATTCGTAACCTGGTACAACAAAATCCATTTACACAGTGGAATTAATTATCTTACTCCATATCAAAGGCATCATGGGTTTGATGAAAGCATTATGGAAAACCGCATAAAAGTATATGAAAAAGCCAGGGCAAAGCACCCGGAAAGGTGGTCTAGAAGCACGAGGAATTGGGTTTTGCCCGACTATGTAGCATTAAATCCTTTGATTGAAAAAGAACTCAGTTCAGTCACTGGAAAAGTTGCCAGGCAACTTATTCTGCAACCACTAAATCACTAAAGATTTGGCTTGCGAACCATTTATATTGAGAAGTCGGTATGATAGCCTGGCCAGATGGCAGGACATAATTTATTTACTGTCCCTATGGCCCAAAACCATATCGACAGAGGCTCAATGTAAATGGCAAATCGAGGGAAATACACGAGCATTTAATAAAAGTTTATGCGACAATTTAATTGACACATACCGTATCTAAAGGCACCATCCTTATGGACATTACTATATCCTGAACCTCACTAGTGATTTTCCGCAATTGCCGGGCCGCTTTTCTGAAATTATCTAATTCCAGGTTCAGTAGATCCGGATTTTGTGTAACCATTGCTTCCGCAGTTACCATCTCTCCCACCAGATCCATGAGCATATCCAATTTATTGACGCTAACGCTGATAATACTTTGGCGATTAGATTTATGCAGGGTCTGGTCAAAAACTCCATTATCAACTTTTAGCTTTTCCTCATCCAGTACAGGAATTCTAACGGCGTTTATATCCAAAACTTCCCGGCCCTGTCCAAATTCCTTCAGATCTTTCTCATTATGTAGTTGAACTAGCTCCAGATCCCTGACAAAAGCGGTGTTGTTAAAAAACTTTTGTATTTCATGATGCTCCCGATCACTTTTAAAGGATATTTCAAAGCCGGATTCCCTGATCATAAGCGCAGTATCGTCATTTTCTATTATGTCTGCGGGAGTATAGTAAATATCTTGTGCAATTTCCTTAATATGATGAACAATGGCGTATGCCCTCACATTCTCCATTTCGCAGCCATCCTGAAAGTAAACAACCGCTTTAAAAAAATTGCTTCTAAGAGAGACGGCCTTAATGTCCTTACTTAGATAGTATTGCTGCTTGGGCTTCCCCCGGCTATTTTCGCGGCTTAGCAAGATATCCGGCGCAAATGTTTTTTCTAAACCTTCAAGGACCCTTTGGATGTTATCCAGCATAAGAGCGTTATCACCGTCAGGGCTATCCCCATTTTTAATCTTCTCCAACTCAACTTTTATGAAATCCACAGCATCCAAGACTAAATCTGACAATACTGAACAATCCGCTTCCGGAGGATTCTGCTCCCGAATAAAGAAAAATAAATCTTCTATTTTATGTGCCAGGACTGCTATATTGTTAAACAGCATCATTGCGGATGAACTTTTGATGTTATGCATTATTCGGAAGATTTCATTTATGGTATTGTCATCGATAAATTCAGACTTCTCGCTGGAAATCATTGATTGTTCCAGCTCTGTCAGATACTGATTTGTTTCAAAACAGAATATCTCCAGCATCGGCTCAATTTTAGTATGTCCCGGCAAAGCGGCCACCCTCCTTTCGCGTTACATCGAAGAAATCCTGGCAAAAGTCTCAACAATATAATCTTCTTTGAAGGGTTTTACAATAAACATCTCCGCCCCGGATAAAACCGCTTCCCTTACCATAGATTCCTGTCCCATAGCTGAAATCATGATTATCTTGGCTCTTTGGTCATACTCCTTTATCTCTTTCAGTGCTGAAATACCATCCTTTATAGGCATAGTAATATCCATAGTAACCACATCCGGAAGCAAGCGCTTATACTGGCTTACCGCTTTTTCTCCGTTCTCCGCTTCGCCAACGATTTCATATCCGTTTTTCTGCAAAATGGTTTTTAAAGATACTCTCATAAAGGTCGAATCGTCAACTATCAATACTCTCATAGTTTAGCTCTCCATCTGTTTCCTTTTTTCTTTCAAACTCGTCTAACACCATGTTTAAAGTCTTTAAAGTGTGTTCTTTCAAAGAGAAATTCCTGCCGCTAAAGCTCCATCTTAGGCATATGGTTCTAAATAGGCCGATAATTACATCACTTAAACTTTCGCAAGAAATGTCAGCTCTAATAATCCCTCCTTCTTGAGCCTGTTCAATCATGTTCCGCACAGCCTCGAAACGATGATGAAATATTTCTTGTGCTTTGCAAGTTAAGGCAGAGTTTTTGGATAATTCATTATATGACTCGGTTATTGCCGTAAGCGCGGGATAATTTTCAAAATATTCCGCATAAGCTCCAATAAAATAACTAATAGCCTTCCGGGCGGGCATTTTCCTCAGTTCGATGGTTTGGATGATGTCGTCATCAAACATAGCAAAAGAATCTAGAACAGCCAGTATTATATCGTTTTTGCTCCGGTAGTGCTTAAATATTGTCCCTTCGGAAATGCCCACCCTTCTAGCTATTTCCCTGGTGGATAAACCTTGAAGGCCTTTTTCATCGATTATTTCAATTGCTTTTAAAACAATGTCATCCCGGCGATGCAGCATCGCTTTCTACCCCCATAGTGAGCAATCGCTCACTTGCCTCGATATTAATCGAAACTGGAAGAATAATATATCTCCAAAGGTCTATCAATCTATCTACTTTTGTTGATTTTAAAGCATGGCAAGCAAAGGGAAAGCAGCCGGCATGTCAGCAAATAAGAAAGGCATCACATTCTATCTTTTTTAAGCGGGAAGATAAGAGCCGGGAGTTAATACCCGGGAATATAGGTGTAATTTGCGGAACCTTCGATTTTAACAGATAAACCCCGGGGCGCCCGGGAATTATTCGACTAATGCAATTTCAAAAACGCTTAAATCCGGGACTTCCAACTTCCCTGCAAGCGGCCCCGGGGTTAAATAAGGACAAGGATGAATTTTTGTCCGGCAGGAATCCCTGTTTCTTCGGCGCAATCGCCCGAACTTAAGACTGAATACTGCGGGGATCGGGCATATCTCCCTCTTCAATTGTTATTAAATCACGGCGGGTCAGCGCGTCTCTATCCACTATGCGCAATGCCTGCAATCTTATGGATTTTTCCGCCAGATTTCTTACATAGCGGGCATTGCCGCTATGTGAATGGCGGCTTTTTACAAATTCATTTAGCTGCTGCTTAAGCTTCCAGCGGCATCTGCTGCTTAATTCATACTCCCGTTCTTGGTATATCTGCAGAGCGATTTGGAACAATTCCTCGGCATTGTAGTCGCTAAAATCAATATGAATGGGAAAACGGGATCTAAGCCCCGGGTTGGACTTTATAAAAAACTCGATCTCCTGAGAATATCCCGCCAGTATTACCACCAGGTTATCCCGATAGTCCTCCATGGCTTTTACCAAAGTACTTATCGCCTCTTTCCCAAAGTCCCTTTCCCCGCCTTGGGACAGAGAATATGCTTCGTCAATGAAAACTATGCCACCCATGCCTCTTTTAAGTATCTCCCTGGTTTTTTGGGCGGTGTGTCCGATATATTCCCCGACCAGATCGGCCCTTTCCACTTCCAATAGGTGCCCCTTGCTCAATATTCCGATCTCGTTGAATATCCTCCCGAGTATCCTTGCTACCGTTGTTTTGCCTGTACCCGGATTGCCCTTAAAAACCATATGCAGGGCGGTAGGATCCGATTTAAGCCGCTGCTCGGAGCGCCGATTTTGGATTAGGGTAAAAGCAGCCACTTCAGCCAGGGTTCTTTTCACCTCGCGCAAGCCAATAAGCCTTTCCAGTTCCAGAAAGGAGTCTTTACGAGGAAAATAATCGGGCACCGGACAGGAAATTATCTGTTCCTGTCCCGGTTTTTTTATATCTGCAAAACGCATCGATATCTCCACTTATTTCACCACTTTCCCCAAAAGCTACTTCGGCATTTATTTTATTATATGAGAAACGGCCAAAAGTGGTGCCGGGATTGATTGTTTCAGCCACTTAGCATTCACCCGAGGCTGACACCAGACTCGCCGTATACTTTCTTTTGCCATTTCCTAGTCCTGCTCGTTAAGGTTTGCTTGGTGCATTTTACCTCTTTTTAAAGAAGCCATAATACCGAAAATGCAAATTGCGGTGAACACGATGAATGAGGTCTTGGTGCAGTTCAAAAATATTGCGTGATTAGCTGAGTCCAGTGGTACCCGGCCGATGAAAAGGGTGATCAGTAGGGTGGCTATGGACATGCTGATGGCCTGGCCGACCAATCTCATCGTGCCCAGGGTGGAGGAAGCTATACCGTAGAGCCGCAGCGGTACTGAACCCATTATGGCATTATTATTCGGGGCTCCGAAAAGAGCAAAGCCCACCCCGGCTAAAAGGAGATTAATAACCAGCAGGATCGGAGCTGTGGTTGCAGTTAAAAAGGTGAAAAAGAACAGGCTCAGAGTAGAACAGGCCATACCCAGGGAAGCTACTAATCTAGGTTCCATACGATCGGATAAAGTGCCTGCCAGGGGTGATAAGACGGACATAATCAAGGGTTGAGCCAATAAGATTAATCCGGCAGCCTGTGAATCATATCCTCGCACCACCTGAAGATAGAGGGACAATAGAAAGCCTACCGCAAAGGTGGCGCTATAGTTTATCATAGCCGCCAGATTGGAAAAAGCAAAACCGGTGTTTTCTTTAAACAAACGCAGCTGTAGGATGGGGTGTTCGATTTTAAGTTCCCAAAACGCAAAACCTGTTAGCAAGGCTATCCCTAACAAAACCAAATAAGGCGACCATTGGCTATCGGAGATAGAGGATAGCCCGTATAGAAAGGCAAGTAAACCTGCCATGTAAAGCATACTTCCCGCCAGGTCAAAGCTTTCATCCCGTTTTTCGGCCGGCTCTCCCCGCAGCCATAATCGGATAGCAATTACAGCCCCCAGGCCCAGCACTGTAGTAAAGTAGAATACGCTGCGCCAACCCAGGTAATGATTCATCATGCCGCCCAGCACCGGCCCAACGCTAAGGCCCAGGTAGGTAACCGCCACACTGTAGCCTAAGGCCCGCCCCCTTTTATGGGCCGGGTAAGCAGAACTTAGGATGGCCATGCCGGTGCTGAATATCATAGCCGAGCTAAGTCCTTGCGACAGGCGAAAAAAGATAACCATTGGCATGGAATGGGCTAAAGTGGTAGCAAGGGTAAACAAGGTGTAAAGAATAGTACCCATCCGATAGAAGCGCTTGCGCCCATATATATCGGCAAGGCGGCCGAAAGGCAATAAAAAAACCGCGGATGCCAGGATATAGCCGGTAATCGCCCAGCTGGCCAGGACAGCGCTGCTGCCGAATTCCCCGCCCATGGCCGGTAGTGCCAAATTAATAGAACTGGCCATAAAAGTAGTCATAAAAGATGTGGTCATGACTGTGTATAAGGTGGTCTTTTGAGTATGGCTATCGTCAGTAATCATTATGCACCATCTTTACCAATAAAATATTAATAAGATAATAAGTTATTATTATTATCCTGCAGGCCGTGAAGG
>CAYRCG010000055.1:0-12602 GCA_964422685.1 uncultured Syntrophomonas sp.
CATGCCTTCGAATTACTGGGCAGGCAAGAAATCCAGAACACGATAAGTTTTATCAAAGAACAAAATCCTGCCGTAGTGGAGGAATTAATACCTGATTTGATGAATATTGGCGATGTACAGAAAGTTCTAGCTAATCTGCTCAAGGAACAGGTGGCTATTAGGGATATGGTAAGCATTTTAGAGACTTTAGCTGATTACGCCAAGATCACTAAAGATACCGATGTATTGACCGAATATGTACGCCAGGCTTTAAAACGGCAGATCAGCTCACAATATGCCGGGGAAGAGGGTAAAATAGCTGTGCTTACCCTCGACCCCTCTCTGGAAGAAACCCTTAGAGAATCGGTGCAGCAAAGTGATTTTGGCTCCTACTTAGCGGTCGACCCGGATATAGCCCAAAAGATGATGGATAGGTTGTCCATGTATTATGAAGATCTAAATAACAAAGGGATAACCCCGGTGCTTTTATGCGCCCCGGTTTTACGCTTATATCTCAAAAGATTGATAGAGCGTTTTATTCCCCATTTCTTAGTTTTATCTTACAATGAAATAGATTCAGGGATCAGCGTTGAGGTGATTGGGATGGTGTCGGCATGATTATAAAGAAGTTTATCGCCAAGGATTTTAAGGGTGCCTTAAAACAGGCGAAAAAGGAAATGGGCAGTGATGCCATAATCCTGCATACTAGTAAGGTGAGAAAGGGAGGCATTTTCAGTTTTCTTTTCCCGCCCCAGGTAGAAATAACGGTGGCTATCGATGAAGGCTTACAGGTGAATAGCGACAAAGCGAGGAAACAGATGGCCGCCGTTGCAGCCGCTGCCGAAACTGATAGCAGCCGTTCCATTCTGCCGGAAGCAGATAAGGAGGCCGAAAATGCCATAGGGCAAAGTACAGCTAGTGAGTTATTGCAAGAACTCCATACCATGAAAAACCTCATAAGTGATGTAAAAGGGAAGATCTATGAAGTGGAACAGATTAAGGGCATTTCCGAAGAGGTGCGGGTCTTTTATGAAATCCTTATTAAGAACCAGGTAGAAATGGAGTTAGCTCTTAAGATAGCCAGCCGAATAGAAGCACGTTTATCACCGGAAAGTAAAGATGATGAACTTTGGGTGCGGGATTTGTGTTTACATACTATCCAGGAATTTATCGACGATATCAGGCCTATCGAGCCCCGGCGGGATAAAAAAGGAATAATAGTATTTATAGTCGGTCCTACCGGTGTAGGCAAAACCACGACTATTGCCAAACTAGCCGCCAATATGAGTTTCCTGGAAGGCAAAGATATAGCCCTGATAACCCTTGATACCTATCGTGTTTCGGCGGCCCAGCAGCTTAGGACCTTTGCCGAAATAATCGGTATCCCCATAAGTGTTGTCTTTAATCCCGGTGACCTAAGCGGAGCTATTGAGCAATACCAAGATAAAGATATTATTTTTGTGGATACAGCCGGGCGCAGTCCTTATGAAAATACCCATATGGGGGAGCTGAAGGAGTTCGTAGCCGCGGCGCATCCGGATGAAACGGTTCTAGTCCTGAGCATGACAACTGACAGCGAGGAGCTAATAAACATTTACCGGCAATTTGCCTCTATAGGGATAGATAAAATTATCTTCACAAAATTAGATGAAAGTCAAAGCTATGGGAGGATTTTGAATACTATTTATCATACCGGTAAGCCTATAGCATATTTTACCATCGGGCAAAATGTTCCTGATGATATTGAAATCCCTAATACCCTGGATTTGGCGCAGATGTTGCTCCGGGAAGGGGGGGCAATATGAAAGACCAAGCGGAAAGGTTAAGGGAAATGGCCTCAAACATGAAACAAGAATTCGAAACGGAGATAAATCGGGAATTGAAACAAACCCGGGTGATCGCTATCAGCAGTGGCAAAGGTGGAGTGGGGAAGAGCACCCTAGCGCTCAACCTGAGCATTAACCTTTGTTCCCGAGGCTTTAAGGTAATACTGATGGATGCAGATATGGGCCTGGCCAATCTGGATGTTATGCTGGGGTTAATTACTAAATACAACATATATCATTTACTCCAACAAAAAAAGAGCATGGAGGATATTACCGTATCCGGTCCGGCCGGTTTAAAGATAATACCCGGGGGTTCCGGTATAGGAGAACTCGCAAACCTAGAAGATAAAGAATTGAAAAAAATCCTTATAGAATTGCGCAAACTCGATGGTGCTTATGATTATATGATTATTGATACCGGAGCCGGTATCTCAAAAAGTGTCATGAGTTTTCTTCTGGCGGCTGATGATATAATCGTTATTACTACCCCGGAACCGACTGCCATAACTGACGCTTATAGCCTGGTTAAGAATGTAGCCAAGAATAGCTTTGTCGGGAACATATACCTGGTAGTAAATAGGGTAGTTAATGATTCCGAAGGCATAGTGGTGACGGAGAAATTTAAACTAGTTTGTCAAAAATTCCTTGCTGCAGAAATAAAACCGATAGGGCATATCGCCAATGATTCCTTAATTAGCGAAGGGATTAGGCGCCAACAGGCTTTTATCCAGCTTTACCCCCAAAGCATCGCGGCCAGAAACATAAACGCTATTATTGATAATCTGATAGATGCCGATGGACAAAAAAGCCGGGATACAATGGCGAAACGCGGAGGGATAAGGGGATTTATTGAAAGGATTGCCGGCTTAGTAAAGTAGAATAGGGGAGAAACAACCAATGAAAGCGGATGTTATAAAAATAAATCACCTGTTGGAGATTGAAATGGATAACGATGACGGTAAGGAATACCTTCCCAGCCGTTTGGAAGGGATAAGCGATAAGCATTGGCATATTTCTATGCCCATGCGCAAGGGCATCTATTTGACCATGAGGGTAGCCCAAAGGATTAGAATAGTTTTACGCTATAAGAATACTATGTTTGCGGCTGATACTGTCATTGTCGCCCGCAGCAGGGGCCATATTCCATTATTGATTGTTGATAAACCCAAAGAATTAATCGCTGTAAACCAAAAGCGGACTTATGTTCGAATAAATGTGGCTATTCCTATAGATTTTAGATTGTTGCCGATTGAGGGGGAAAGAGGGGAGGCATTGCAAGGAATTACCGCCGACATAAGCGCCGGGGGTATGTTATTGCTATCAGCCGAGGGCATGGAGGAGGGGCAAAAACTAGAGATTGAGGTCAAATTACCCGATGCCAGTTCGATTTATTGTCAGGCCCATATAGTTAGGGTAATCAGTAAGGCGAATGAAGAGGGCGGGGACTATAAATATGCGGTTGAGTATGACGATATCAATGAAGGGCAGCGAGACCGGATATTCCGCTTTATTTTTGATAAGCAGCGGGAATGGTTGAAAAAAGGGTTAAGTGAATAAAGGAGGTTTCATATATGCCCAGAAAAAAAGTGCTGGTAGTTGATGATTCCGCCTTTATGCGTAAGATGATCGGCGATATGATAAATAGTGATAATACTATGGAGGTAGTGGGGAAAGCCGGTAATGGTCAGGAAGCCTTGGATAGAATTAAAGAATTAAACCCGGATGTAGTAGTAATGGATATCGAAATGCCGGTAATGGACGGATTATCTGCCCTTAAGAAGATAATGGAATCTCAGCCCCTGCCGGTAGTTATTTTTAGCAGCCTCAGTCAAAAAGGTGCCGAGCATACCCTAAAAGCCCTGCAATTGGGGGCAGTTGATTTCATAGCTAAACCTTCCGGACAGATTTCTTTAGATGTGGAAAAGGTGAAAGAGGAGTTAATAAAAAAGGTCAAAATAGCGGCCGCTACCGATAGAAAACTTCGTGTATATCAGAGCGTTCCGAAGCCGATTAGAAAAACCGGGGATATAATATCATCGGCTTTAGGCCAAAAATTAAATTACCTAGTTGTCATCGCTACCTCTACCGGGGGACCCAAAGCCCTGCATCAGGTTATCCCGCGTTTCCCGGCAGATACCGATGCGGGTATATTAGTAGTGCAACACATGCCCCCCGGTTTTACTAAATCGTTGGCGGAAAGGCTGGATTCGGTAGCAGAGCTTAAAGTAAAGGAGGCCGAACAAGATGAAAAAGTGTTGCCTGGTTTTGTATATATAGCACCCGGCGATTATCACCTAAAGGTGCAAAAACGCCTCAAGGGAATAGAGAACGAACTATACATAGAATTAGACCAATCCGAACCCCGGGGGGGGTTGCGTCCCGCGGCTGATGTTATGCTGAAATCGGTGGCCGAGCAATTCTGGTCGCAGATCGTATGCGTAATTATGACGGGAATGGGTAACGACGGCGCGCTAGCGCTACCTTTTATTAAGAATAAGAAGGGGAAAATCATAGCGGAGCATCATTCTACTTGTATTGTAAATGGTATGCCCAAAGCCGCGATAGAAACAGGTTTGGTTGATAAGGTGGTACCACTGTCCCGAATTACGGAGGAAATAATGAACATGCTTTAGTCCTTGCCGGTCGGGCGGGTTATTGCTTAATGGAGGTGTCGGAGATGAAGATGGATATGTCCCAGTATCTAGATGTCTTTTTACAAGAAAGCAAGGAGCATCTAGAAAGCCTGAACCAAAAGTTGTTGGATTGGGAGAAAAACCCCGGCGATATTGCGGCTCTTAATGAGATATTCCGGGCGGCTCATACCCTTAAAGGCATGTCCTCGACTATGGGATATGAGGACATGGCGGATTTGACCCACCACATGGAAGACATTTTATCCGATTTAAAGGAAGGTCTTCTACAGGCAAACCCCGTAGTGGTGGATGTTCTTTTCCAAAGTTTCGATAGGCTACAATTGATCATCGAACAAATCGAATCCAATGGCTCCGGGGAAATAGATAATAGCGAACTGATAAAAGTTTTAGGGGCGATTAAGAACGGGGTTTCTCAGGCGGCAGCTGCGGTCGCCGAAGAACAGGAATTAATACCGGGGGGGGAAAGTAGTCCCCCGAATTCCTATTCTTCTTCTTTTGAATTCAATCAGTACGATATGACAGTCATGCGCGAAGCCGCCAGCCGGAATTTTTCCAGTGTTTATATCAAAATCTTAGTGGATCCTAACTGTTTGATGAAATCGGTCCGCGCTTTTATGGTTTTTAAGGCTTTGGAAGAAGACAGCGAAATAATAAAATCCCATCCGCCGGCATCAGATATCGAAGAGGGGAAATTCGCGGAGGAAATCGAATTAATAGTGATAACCGGCTCTCCCTATAAGGAGCTTGAGGGACGATTGAATGCCATTTCCGAGATCAAGGTTAGGGATATCAGGGAAATTGATTTGGCTGCGCCGGCTTCGGGGGGGAAGCAAAAGGCCGACCCGGTAGGGACCGATGCCAAGGATGCACCAAATGATGGCAAAGAACAAAAGGGACATAAAGTCAAACAAACTGTCCGGGTAGACATCGAGCGCTTGGATATATTGATGAACTTAGTAGGCGAACTAGTCATGCATAAAGGGCGCCTAGAGCAAATAGGGGCGAGTTCAAGGATCGTTGAACTGAATGAAACTATAGAGCAGATAGACCGCATTAGCAGTGACCTGCAATCGGTAGTGATGAAGGTGCGGATGGTTCCCGTAGAACAGGTATTTAATCGCTTTCCCCGGATGGTAAGGGATCTAGCCAAGGAGCTAAACAGAGAAGTCGATTTTATAATAGAGGGCAAAGAAACGGAATTAGACCGCACGGTTATCGATGAAATTGGTGATCCCTTAGTACATTTATTAAGGAATGCTATCGACCATGGAATCGAATCGCCCCAGGACCGCCTGAAGAGAGGCAAGCCCCAGATGGCTAGGGTTATGCTGCGGGCCCGCCATGAAGGTAATAATGTTTTCATAGAGGTAGAAGATGACGGTGCGGGGATAAATACTAAGAAGATTCAGGAGAAGGCGGTGGAAAAAGACCTTATAAGCCCGAAGGAAGCGGAATTATTGAGTCCTGAGGAGACCTACCAGATATTATTTAGCCCGGGCTTTAGCACCAGCCAGAATGTGACGGATGTTTCCGGGCGGGGAGTGGGACTTGATGTAGTTAAAACCAAGATAGAGTCACTTTCCGGGGAAATATATGTCGATTCCACGCTGGGACATGGCACCCGTTTCCGGATTAAACTACCTTTGACTTTGGCCATTATACAGGCCTTGATGGTTTCCGTATCCGATGAAATTTATGCCTTGCCTTTAGGTAATGTGGACGAGACGACCATGATAAAGAGCGGGGACATTAAAATGGTACAGAACCAGGAAGTAATAATGCTGAGGGGAAATGTTTTGCCCTTATTCCGTCTCAATAGTCTTTTGGAGACACCCGGCGGCGGGATATTCAGCGAGCGGGATGAAATGTATGTGGTCATAGTGCGTAAAGCGGAACAACAGATAGGGCTAGTTGTTGATACCCTAATAGGGCAGCAGGAAATAGTGATTAAATCCCTGGGAAGGATACTGGCAGGTATTCCGGGAATTGCAGGGGCTATTGTATCGGGGGATGGCTTTGTGAGACTCATTATTGATTTAGCTACCCTTTTCTAGATTTGGAGGTGAATTCTATGGATTTAGCGATAAATGCCCAACCGTCGCGCAAGGAGGAACTAAACTATAGTGATACGATTCGCGTAGTGGCCTTCCGTTTAGGTAAAGAAGAGTACGCCCTGGATATTTTGTATGTACAGGAAATCGTGCGCCTTCTCAGTATTACTAGGGTTCCCCGCAGTGCCCGGCATATTGAGGGGGTAGTAAACCTCAGAGGAAATATAGTGCCGATAATTAACCTGCATAAGCGTTTTTCCATTGATTCCCTAGGGGAAGAAGATGATAAACGGATTATTGTCTTTCAATACGATGAGCTGAAGGCAGGAATTATAGTTGATGAAGTCTCGGAGGTTTTAACCCTGGATAAAAACGAAATAGAGAAAACAGATAAGGTCTATAGTTCGATGGATTCGGATTTTATTAAGGGAATCGCCCGGTTTGGTGATAGATTATATATTCTGCTTAATCTGCAAAAGATCGTCGAATAAAGGGTTTCTAACCTATAAAGTAGTATTTATATTGGCAAAGCGTTTTTAAAGGAGTTTGGTGATGTAATGGTATATGATTTTAGCGAACTTTCCGGTTTACAGCTGGACGTTCTTAAAGAAATCGGGAATATAGGCTCGGGAAATGCCGCTACAGCTCTGGCTCAGCTATTAAATGCCAAGATAGAAATGAGTGTCCCCCAAGTGAGTATTTTGCCTTTTGCTGAGGTGCCTGATCTGGTGGGTGGGGCTGACCTGCATGTAGTAGGTTTATTCTTGGTTGCTACCGGTTCTGCCCCGGCTAGCATTCTATTTCTCCTTCCGGTCGAAAAGGCCTGTTTACTGGTAGATATGCTGATGGGAAAAGAATGGGGACAAACTGCCCCGGATGCTCTTTCCGAGATGGATACCTCCGCCCTTATGGAATTAGGCAATATTATTTGCGCAACCTATCTGAATGCTCTGGCCTTATTTACTAATTTGGACTTTCGCCCTTCTGTTCCGGCTTTGGGTATCGATATGGCGGGGGCGATTCTGAATGCCGTCTTGGCCCAATTCGGCATGATAGCCGATCATGTGCTGGTCTTGGAAACAGAATTTAAAAGGGATGATCAGGAGATAGTTGGACATTTCTTTCTACTGCCGGAGCCCGGTTCTTTGGATACTATTCTAACGTCGCTTGGAGTGAATCTGTAATGAGCAAAATGATACAGGTCGGTATGGCTGATCATAAATTAGCCAAAGCGCCTGATAAATTGATAACCGCCGGGTTGGGTTCCTGTATCGGTATCTGTCTATTCGATAGGATAATCAAGCTAGGAAGCCTGACGCATATAATGCTTCCCGCTAGTAGCCAAGTCAAAAATGCCAGCAATGAAGCTAAATTTGCCGATACCGGTATAAAACTAGCTATTCGGGATATGGAAAGAAACGGGGCGCAGGTTTCGCGTCTCCAAGCCAAAATAGCCGGGGGAGCACAAATGTTCAAATTTTCCGGGGAAAGCGATATCATGAAAATTGGGGAGCGCAATAGTATAGCAGTAAAAGAAAACTTGCAACTCTATAGGATCAAGTTGATTTCTAGTGATACGGGCGGCAACTATGGCCGCACTATTATTTTCAATCCCGAAACAGGGGAATTGCTGGTCAAGACCATTGGACATGGGGAGAGAATTATTTAGATGAAACCCGATTTACAGCCCGATCTCGCTGCATTATGGCTTCGTTTAAAAGAGGAAGACGATATCGATGCCAGGGATCAATTGATAATTCACTTTGTCCACCTGGTTAAGTATGTAGCCAACCGCTTGGCTATTAATCTTTCTTCACTGGTGGAATTAGATGAGCTGATTTCTTACGGGATAGAGGGTTTAATAGACGCCATAGAAAAGTTCGACCATAAGCGTAATATTAAATTTGAGACCTATGCTATTACCCGTATAAGAGGCTCGATGATTGACGGTTTGCGCGCAATGGATTGGATCCCTGTTTCCCTGCGGCAGAAAAGCAAAGAACTAGAGAAGGCTTATGCAAGGGTTGAGGCTAGGTTGGGGCGACCGGCCAGCGATGCAGAGGTCGCAGAAGAATTAGGCTTGGAAACTGAGGAATTCGCCACCCTCTTAAGGGATGTCTCCGCAACTACGATAATATCTTTAGATGACTTTTTACCTAGTGATGACGGTGAACAAAGGAAGCGTATGCTCGATTTGTTGGAGGACCGGAACAGTGTAAGCGCGCCGGAAATAGTTGAATTCGCAGAGGTTAAGGAATTGTTGGCCCGGACAATATCCCGTTTACCGGACAAGGAAAAACTGGTGGTCTATTTGTATTATTACGAAGGCTTAACCCTCAAGGAAATCGGGGCAACTATTAGTCTATCGGAATCGCGGATATCCCAGCTACACACCAAGGCTATCTTAAGACTGAGGGGGAGCCTAAGCAAAAAGAAAAACCTGCTGGTTTAAGAGGATGGTGGATTATGGCGGAGGAACAAAAGGTAGAAGCTCAAGTAACGGTTAAGATTAGCAAGGATATGATGCATGCCTATATCGAGGTCCCCGCTCCCGGGAAGGAAGCGACGCCTTGTACTTTGGAACAATTGAAAAAGGCACTGGCGGAAAAGGGTGTAACATATGGGATAAAAGAGGACGTTCTTCTGCAAGCCTTGGCAGAGGATAGCTGGCGCCCGGAATTATTAGTGGCGGAAGGCGTGGGACCGATAGAGGGTGTCAATGCCTCTATTATTTACAAATTCCCCTTACCCAAGGAAAGGATTGGTCCTAAAGTAGACGATAAAGGCAATGTTGACTACCATGACTTGGGATTGATTTATAATGTTAGAAAAGGCACTATGCTGGCTGAAAGGATTCCGGCGACTGAAGGGGAGCCGGGGATTAATGTATTGGGGGTGCAGATTCCCGCCAAAAAGCCTAAGGAATTGCGCTTGCCCCGGGGCAAAAATACGGTGGCGGATAATGAGGATAGATTCCTATATGCAGCTGCTGATGGTCATGTCACTATAACAGATAATAAAATAGTCGTCGACCCGGTGTTACATATAAATGGCAATATTGATTATTCTACAGGTGACATCGATTTTATCGGTAATATCTCCATAAATGGGATGATTAACCCCGGCTTTAAGGTCAAAGCCCAGGGTGATATAGAAGTAGGGGGATTTATCGAAGGTGCGGATGTAACGGCTACGGGTAATATTGTAGTAAAAGGAGGCATTGCCGGAGGGGCAAAAAGCCTAGTAAAAGCCGGGGAAAGTATATACGCCCGTTTTATTGAGAATTCGCGCGTAGAAGCGGGAAAAGATGTCATTGTTAAAGACGCCATAATGCAATCGTTCGTAAAGGCGGGCAGAAGTGTACGGGTAAGTGACAGAAGGGCTATAATTGTCGGCGGTAGTATTCAAGCTTTCCAAGAAGTCGAGTCTAAAGTGTTGGGTTCGCAGTTAGCCACCCAAACTGTTGTGGAAGTCGGCATAAATCCCCTATCTAGGGACGAGTACCGCAAATTGGTCAGGGATAGGGCGGAAAAGAAAAAGGTTTTTGACAACCTCAGCCATAACCTGCAGATTTTCCAAAAGGGTGGTATTTCTCCGGAAGAACTGAGCGAGAATAAAAGACGCACTCTATTAAAGATGCTCGAGGAATTTAAAAAATTGCGCCAGATAATAGCGGAAACGGAGGAGAGGATTATATATCTGGAAGAAGAATTTGAAAAAGCCGGTACGGCTAAGGTAAAAGTATTAGAGATAGTCTATCCCGGGGTGCGAATAAGCATAGGGCAATCTATGTATATGGTGAATGATGTAATTAGGTTTGCCGCTTTTACGCTGGACCAAGGGGAGGTAAAGCTTACACCGCTGCGTTAAAGCAAGGGGGGGATGGAATGACAATCAGAAGTGTCGATATGCAAGTCCTCATTCAGAAGGTCGGTGATATAGCTCGTATCCAGCAAAGTCAGCAGTTGGAGAATAATAGCCGTCAGCAGGAGTTTGCGCAGCAGATCAGTCAGCAAACCGACAAAGACGCGAAAACGGTAAATCACCTCCTAAAAAACGAGCGCGCCCATGTGCATGAGAAACAGGAAAAAGAAGAAGCGGAAAAAAGGCGGGCTAAAAAGGGGAAAAGCGGGAAGATGGCGAATACGGATAAGACAGGTCGAGTGACGGATAAATCAGTGCACAAACTAGATATTATCGTTTAAAGAGGGTGATTGGAATATCGGTTTTTCAGATAGTCCTAGTCTCGGTTTTTGCTCCAGCAATGTTGCTAATTATAGTCCTTCTGGCGCAACGGCTTCATGCGAATGCCTATTCCGAGGAATTGAAGCAGACCGTTTCCCAGGCGAATTCTGTAAGGGACGAATTGGAGAAGATTTTGGAGAACAGCCTCAGTGTTTCGGAGTTGATTATCGATCGCCTGGATACCGGAGTAGGTAATTTAGAGTATTCGGTCCCCTCGGAAAAAGAGGCATTAGCAATCGGGGAATCGGAAGAGGATGGAACGGCGCCTTCCTTTTCTGGGCCAGTCATAAACAAAACTGGTGAAAGAATAAGGCTTTATGAACTAGCACGGAAATTAGATATGAACAGCCGGGAATTGCTTCAAAGGCTGGAGGAAATGGGATATAGCTATTCCCATCATATGAATTTGATAGACCCGGAAACAGCGGACCTTATAAGAGAAAGAATCGCTTCGGGGGATAATTCTGTCTTATTACTTACCCCTTCCGCGGAAGAAGAAAGCAACAGGGATAATTTGGCTTCACTCAGATTTCCTTTGGGCGAGATTAAGGCGGCCCACCCCTACTTAGCTGTGCGCAGCCTGCACGAAAATGGATATAGCATAAAAGAAATAGCCCAAATACTTGAGCGCGGCCAAGGGGAAATAGAATTAATACTCAACCTCACCCATAAAAAAACCGTAATATGAACCTCTTACGCTAGCAAACGTTTATACGGCGGATTTTTTCCCATCTTATACCCTTCCTAACTTGCCAATCAATATTAAATTATGATATATTAACTGGTGGAAAATACACACGCTGATGGACTTCTTGATAGGTGCCGCTATGGTTTTCAAGAAGGATGAAATGGCGGAGGTAAAACTGAAAGGAGTGCATATTTTGTCAGTAGTAACTATGAAGCAACTTTTAGAAGCGGGAGTACACTTCGGGCATCAAACCCGCCGCTGGAACCCCAAGATGGCAACCTATATCTATATGGAGAGAAATGGTATCTATATCATTGATCTTCAGCAAACAGTGAAAAAGTTTGATGCCGCTTATGAATTTATTAAAAGCGTAGCTGCCGAGGGAAAAGGGGTTCTATTTGTCGGTACCAAGAAACAAGCCCAGGAGACGATCAGGGAAGAGGCCAGCCGCTGCAGTATGTATTTTGTCAACCAACGTTGGTTGGGCGGTATGCTAACCAACTATAAGACTATAAAAGGGCGGGTTCTCCGTCTAAAAGAGTTGGAAAAACAAGAAGCTGAAGGGGCTTTTGATGTACTTAGCAAGAAGGAAGTTGCCCGCCTGCTGAATGAAAGGGAGCGTTTGGAAAGGTTCCTGGGCGGGATAAAGGAAATGGATAGGCTGCCGGGGGCGGTATTCGTAGTCGATCCCCGCAAGGAAAGGATTGCGGTAGCGGAAGCTCGCAAGCTTAATATCCCGGTAGTAGCCATAGTGGATACTAATTGTGACCCGGATGAAATCGATTATGTGATACCGGGTAATGATGATGCTATACGTGCAGTGAAATTAATCTCCTCCCGAATAGCCGATGCGGTATTAGAGGGTAGACAAGGGGAACAGGTTACGGCATAAAAGAGAGAGGGGGCTGCAGGTTTATTCCGCCCCCTTTTTCGTGCGAAAAAATAGGGGGGAAGATTCCCCGCCAGGCTTGGAATGACATACTAACCCCCATGCTGAGCGGGTTCAGCGCAAATAACGATGAAAATAGCGGGGTAGCGATGTTGGTTTTTTGACGCAGATTAGCGCAGATTAACTATGATTTTCGCTGATTTTTTAGGGGTTTATGTCATTGCGAGGAGCGAAGCGACGTGGCAATCTTCCCCTAGGGCAATATGCTTT
>CAYRCG010000056.1:0-12502 GCA_964422685.1 uncultured Syntrophomonas sp.
ATTTAGGCAGGCGTAAATCTAGCAGGATAAGGTTAGGTCGGGGGTGTTTCTCGTGCGGGTATAAGATGGTGTATATCCTTCGCCTTTTAATCCGAAGATTTATATCTACTAATCCCTGTGTGATCTCAGTGTAGGTGGATTTATCTTTTAGTTTTATTTCCTAAAGCCTGTATATAAGTTAGGCGACTTGGATGCCTTATTATCAGCGTTATCCAAGCGGTTTCTCTCTTTAACTGTCAAAGTCAGGATAGTCTCTTTTTCTCTGCAGCTTCGCGGCAGGAGGTTTTTCGCCTATATTCACCATAATTCCTTAGACATGTAATGCCTGGCGGCTGCGCAATTTATTGATTGCAACCTCCAGCCCCTCCACCGTCAGACTTTCCATGGGGAAAATCTCCGCTATTCTATTAATAGTAAAGGTCCCCTCCATCCAGTTCCAATAATTTTTAGGGATAGGATTTAACCATACTGAGTATTCGAAATGCCGGCGCAATCTTCTAAGCCATTCAATTCCGGCTTTATCATTGTAGAGGCCCCATTCTATAATGCCCCCGGGCCGCATCAGTTCATAAGAAGACATACTAGCATCACCCACAATTATCAAGCGGTAATCGCTGTCAAGGTTCTTCAGGACATATTCGGTATCGGTATAATCCATCAGGCTGCAACGAGGGTCATGGTAAAGCCAATCGTAGATACAGTTATGAAAGTAGAATACTTTCAGGTCTTTGAAATGATTCGAACGGTTAACCGCGGTAAAAAGCTGGTTGCACAGGCGGCTATAAGAAAGCATGGAGCCTCCCGAGTCCATAAGTAACAAGACCTTAATTCCATTTTCACGCGGCCTTTCCCATACTAATTCCAGTCTGCCCGCGTTGTTACAGGTTTTATCAACGGTTCCGCCTAAATCCAGCTCAGTTCGGGCTCCGTCTAAACGGGTGGTAAACTGCCGTAACTTCCTCAATGCTACCTGGAACTGACGCACCCCTAAGGTCTCATCAGTACGGAACTCTTGGTGTTTCCTCATCCCGGCTACTTTAACCGCAGAAAGGTTGCGGGTGGTCCCTCCTATCCTTATCCCCCCCGGGTGATAACCGGAATGACCAAAGGGAGATGTGCCACCGGTACCTATCCAGCGATTGCCCCCATGGTGCTCCTCATTCTGTTCCGCTAGCCTTTCTTCCAACATGCGTTTAAGTTCATCGAGGTCTAACTGCTGATGATTAGCCCGCATGGCTTCCGTCACTTCCATCTCGGGCAATTCTTTATCCAGCCATTCCCAGATTTTTTCCGGTAAGCCCTCCGGGGTTTCTATGGCGCCGAAAAAGCTGGCGAAGGCCTGGTCAAACCGGTCATAGTGAGCTTCTGTTTTAACTAAGACCGCCCGGCAAAGATAATAAAAGCCGGTCAAACTAGAGCCGGCCATCCCTGCTTCCAACGCCTCTAAAAGCACTTGCCATTCATTTAAGGAAACCGGGACGCCGAAATCTTTCAGGGTATAATAGAATTTAGTAAACATAATAAACCTCGCTTGTTTAATGGTTGTGCCTGACACATTTTTTCAGGCGCTGCGCGACCATTATTAAACTACTTGCATTATCAGCGATAACGGTTAAAGACCCCCTTACCACCTTGAACCCGGCTTTGGGTTTGGCCATGCAATTGGTTTAAAATGATGTCCAGGTCTTCATTTTTCTTGAGCAAAACCCCAAGGTAGGGCAAATCTTGCTTTATTTTGTTAGGACTAATACCCCCGATAACCAGAGCTTGCAACCAGTCGATAAGTTCACTGGTACTGGGACGTTTTTGCAGATTGGGGATATTCCTCAACATATAGAAAGTCTCCATAGCCTGTTCTAACAAACGCTTTTCCAAGCGCGGATGGTGCACAGCCACGATCTTTTCCATGCCTTCGGGGTCGGGGAAGGCTATATAATGAAAGATACAGCGGCGTAAAAAAGCATCCGGCAGCTCCTTCTCCGCGTTGCTGGTGATAATAACGATGGGGCGTTGCCTAGTAGTAATAGTTTCTTTGGTTTCTGGGATATAAAAGCTCATTTGGTCCAACTCCCAGAGCAAATCATTAGGGAATTCCAGATCGGCCTTGTCTATTTCATCTATCAATAAAACCACCGTTTCGGTAGCCATAAATGCTTCCCCTAATTTTCCCAGTTTAATGTATTTCTTTATATCGGCTACATCGCTTTCCCCGAACTGGCTGTCATAAAGTCTTTGCACCGTATCATATACATAGAGTCCCTCTTGGGCTTTGGTAGTTGACTTAATGTTCCAGATTATAAGATCAAGTCCTAGTGAATCGGCGATACTTTGCGCCAGCATAGTTTTACCCGTACCAGGTTCTCCTTTAATCAAAAGCGGCTTCCGCAAAGCCATAGCAATATTAACACTATTTCTCAACTCATCTGAAACTATATAATCTGATGAGCCTTCATAAGCATTTGCTTTCCTGACCATATTTGTGATTCCTCCAATTTCGTGAACTTTTTCCCAATTTTCAATTATGATACTAGCAGAAAGACTAATACTCGTCAACGCGATCGCCTCATGGCTAGGGGTACAAACAAAACAGCGATGAAATGGGGATTGAAACACCTATAAGGGGAGAATTATCGTGCTTATAGTAACGCTGCACTTTTACCGGCTAAATAACCGGTCGAAAAGGCTGCTTGTAGGTTAAATCCTCCGGTATATCCGTCGATGTCCAGGATTTCCCCTGCAAAAAACAACCCTTTTATTAGTTTTGATTGCATGGTTCTAGGGTCTACCTCTTTGACTTCAACTCCCCCGGCCGTAACGATAGCTTCATCAATCGGCCGAGTAGCAACTATCATCAAGGTGAAATTTTTTATAAGCCGAAGCAATTCCTGCCTTTCCTGACGGTTTAATTGATGGCAGATTTTCATCGGTTCAATCCCACTCAGCCGAATTATTATAGGGATTAGCTTGCGGGGCAGAAGATCATCCAGTGAATTCCTGAATTGACGGCGGGAATTAATGGCGAAATCTCTTTGCAGCCGTTTATCTAGTTTTTCTTCATCTAATGCCGGCTTTAAATCGATAACCAACTTCACCGGTCCCTGTCGTGACAGTTCCTCTCCTATATCCCGGCTCATACTCAAGATTATAGGACCGGAAACACCGAAATGGGTAAAAAGCATTTCCCCGAAATCTTCATTTATCTTCTTCCCCTTACCATTCCAGGCAACCGCCCGCACATTCCTGAGGCTTAGACCCTGTAACTCGGCAACCCAGCCTTCTTCTGCTACCAACGGTACCAAACCAGGTCTGGGTTCAATAATGCTATGGCCAGCCTTTACCGCCCAGGCATAACCATCACCGGTAGAACCGGTGCGGGGATAAGACTTGCCACCGGTGGCAACAATTACCGCGCTAGTCGATAGTTCTTCCTTTTCCACCTGAACACCGACTACCTCAGCATCCCGTAAAAGCAATGCTTGCACTGCCTGCGATTGGTTAATATTGACCCCTAGCCTATCTAGGTTTTGTCGCAAAACCCTGACCACATCATTGGCTTTATCACTTTGCGGAAATACCCGCTGCCCTCTTTCCACCTTGCATTCCAGACCCCTTTCGCGGAAAAAGTTTAGCAAGTCCCGGTTGGAAAAGGCATTAAAAGCGGCATACAGAAATCTCCCATTACGGGCATACCCTTCTAGAAATCGCTCGATGTCTTCTTCCGCCGAAGTTAAGTTGCATCTTCCCTTACCGGTAATAGACAGCTTTATCCCTACTCTCGTCTGCTTCTCCAGTAATGAGACCCGGGCACCATATTCCGCAGCGGCCGTTGCCGCCATCATTCCGGCAGGCCCCCCACCTATTATCAAGACTTTTTTCAAAGCATGACCCCCTAAAGTTAGAAAACAGCGTTTTGCCCCGCCTTGTTTATGGTTTTCCTATCTGTTACAATTTACTTGTACAAAACAAATAATTCAAGCCATTATGTGATTGGAGGTATATGAATTTTGGAAAAACCGGCATCCCCAAGCTTCCCCAGATCGCTACTACTTATTATACTTTTAATATTGGGGGCTATGTATTATTACGCAGCCTATATCGATTACCGTGAGGCAGAAAGAACCGTAGAGGATTTTTACCAGGCCTATTTTAGCCGGGATTTCGATACTGTGTCCGAAAATCTAAGCGTTTTCTGGTCACTACGTTTACTTCCCCAATACGGAGATCTCACCCCGGCCCAGCTATTAGAGAAAAGGGCCGATATAGAAAAGGAGACTGCCCACGCCATCACTACTATAGAATCCCATAACCAATTGCCAGAGGATGTATCTATAGAAATCATGCCGGAATATACCAAGGAAGGCCTCCACAGCGCTATAGTAGTCTATAGTTTTCGTGAAAGCGGGGAAATATCCGGCACGGAATTAGCTATTCTAATTAAGGAAAAGGATGATTTTAGAATATTTGCCCTTACCCCGGTAGCCCCCCAAGATTTGCCCCAGATAAAACAGGAGAGCCTGGATGAATTAGAGGAGAGTTTCCAGAACCTATTAAAGACTAAGTAAGGGACACAGGGGGACGGCTCTTTTGTGCTGTTTTTCCATCGTTTGTAAAAATGGGGGACCGGGGTAAGGTTTAATTGCGAGGAGCGCGCGGAAATCCCAAAATATTATCCATACTAATGACTGAAAGGGGCATCGTATTCATACCTTAGATTTGCCGGTAGGGGGAAACCCCTACCCTATCTGTCTATAGGTATATCTCGAGCCCTAGCAACCGGGCAACCCAGACGAATTGCAGCAGGATTCTAATCCGGGTATAGAACTGTGCCTGCAGGTATTAGGTTGCGGCTGGCGATTACCGTACCCGGTTGGGCCACACATTCCGGTCCCAGCTTACATCCTTGACCAATGATACAGTCCGTCAAAACTGAAGCCCGTCCTATTTCGCTTTGTTCCCAAATTATACTGTCCTTTATGGTCACCCCTGAAGCAATTCGGCATCCCGGGCCTATTACTACATAACCCCGGAATTCAACTCCCTCACCTAGTTCAACCCCCTCACCCAACAAAACCTTCGCTGCCCCATTTCCTGTTTTGTGGATGATCCCGGACGGGTCCATCGCTACCTTTCCCTGTAGTACATCTATATGTGCCTGGCGATAGGTCTCTATATTGCCTACATCACACCAGTAATTAGAAAGGGAAACAGCGTAAAAAGGTGCTCCCATTTCCACCAGCCGGGGAAAGAGCTGACGACCAAAATCATAGAATTGGCCCACAGGGATATAATCGAATATCTCCGGCTCAAAAACATATATTCCGGTGTTAGCCTGCCGGCTAAGGGCTTTTCCCCGGGCCGGTTTTTCCTGAAATCTGCTTATCCTGCCATCCTCTGCGGTTAAAACTACCCCAAATTGTTCAACTTCTTCCACTTCTTTTAACGCTATGGTGGCCAAGGACCCTTTTACCCGATGCTGATAAAGCAGTTCGCTCAGATTCATATCGGTTAAGGCGTCACCGCTTATTACTATAAAAGTATCATCCAAAAACCAAGCACATTTTTTCACCCCACCGGCTGTCCCCATCAGGGCCTTTTCGGGCGAGTAAAGTAACTCTAAACCGTAAGAATTACCATCGTTAAAATGCCCCGAAATTGATTCCCCCTGATGATGAAGATTGGCAATTACCTTTTTAAATTGGTGCCGCCCCAAAAGTTCTAATATGTTTTCCATCAAAGGCCTATTAGCCATGGGAACCATAGGTTTGGGTATATCTTTGGTAAGGGGCATTAGCCGAGAACCTACGCCTGCGGCCATAATCATTGCTTTCATTATATTTCTCTCCGCTTTATATTGTCGTTTGTAAGGTTGCCACGTCGCTGCATTCCCTGCCATGACGGGGAGACGCCCCGTTCCCCGCCATGGCAAGGGCGTTAAACATTCCGAGCACGCCCATGTCGTTCCGAGTGTAACGAGGGCTCCCTACCCCCGTAAATCATATCACCTTAGGGGAAGATTACTCGCAATAGTATCTGTCGCTATTAACCCCCTCACGCCCTACGCCTCACGCCTCACGCCTCACGCCTAGGGAAGATTGCCACGTCGCTGCGCTCCTCGCAATGACATAACGCACATGTCACTCCGAGCAGAGCGAGGAATCTTAATCCCCTCTCTTTATGCTTATGGTCTTCAACGTTTTAGTTGACAAACAGTAAGAAACACAAAATCGGGCATCATTATTCCAGAATCTTTTTCGGCTTCGTACAATAATCGATTAACAAATAGTTCAAATGAGTATTTATCTCCCCGGTTATAAAGGCAAAACGATCATATCCTTCACGCAGCTCCCGGCAATGTAATTCTTCTATAGTAAGCTGTAGCTGTTCAATACCTTTGATCATTCTTTCCCGGTCATCTTCCATAATGTAAAAAGCCAGCTCACTTAGCCCTTCATATATATGCCTTAAGGCGCTCTTATCATTGCAGAATTCATCCAGGTGGTTGACCAGTGAGAGTATTGCCCGGTAACAGTTTTTTACCGGGCTATAATCATACATCCGCTTCCCCTTCTTCCTATGAGTTGCCACTATTAATGTCGCATTACGCTAATGATTATTTTAATTCTCCCATCCTTGTCAGTCAATCTCTACTTTAGTATAAATAGGTATCTATTTCGACATTATTTGGAATATTCCCGAACCACAAAACGCAAAACAAGTAGAATTGCGTCATTAGACCTGTTCAATTCCTGCGTTCCTTGAACAACAGAAAGTTAATGCTATCGACTATAGCCTGCCAGGAGGCTTCAATTATATTTTCTGAAACGCCTACCGTGCTCCATTTGCTTTTCCGGTCAGCGGATTCGATAAGTACCCGTACCCGAGCGGCTGTACCGGCGTCACCGTTCAGGACCCGCACCTTATAGTCACTTAAATGCATCCCGCCTATTTCCGGATAAACCTCGGTTATGGCCTTGCGCAAGGAGTTATCCAGGGCGTTTACCGGCCCATCCCCCTCGGCTGCTGTATGGAAGGTCTTCTCCCCGATAGTCAGCTTAACCATAGCTTCGGCAGTAATTGGGGAATCCTCGTTTTTTTCGATTATTAACTTAAGATTATTTAGCCGGAAGAAATCCTCATGCTGTCCGAAAGCCTTACGCAGGAAAAGTTCTAACGAAGCATCCGCCCCTTCAAACTGTAAGCCCTGGCTTTCCATCTCCTTGATTTGTTTTATCACCCGGCGGGTTTCGTGATCATAATTGTTTATGTCGATATCCAACTCCCGGGCTTTATAAAGCAGATTAGACAAGCCAGATAGCTCAGAAACCAATACCCTCCGGTGGTTGCCCACTTCTGCCGGGTCAATATGTTCATAAGTAAGGGAATCTTTCAAGAGGGCATTAACATGTATTCCCCCTTTATGGGCAAAAGCCCCGTAGCCCACAAAAGGTTGATTGTTATGGTGCGGCATATTGGCTATTTCACTAATATAGTGGGAAACCTCCGCCAGGCGTTGCAAATTCCCAGCGGGGAGGGTCCGTTTTTTCATTTTAATTTCCAGGTTAGGAATAATGGAGCATAGGTCGGCATTGCCGGTCCTTTCCCCATAGCCATTAATGGTCCCCTGCACCTGGGAACAACCCAATTTCACCGCGAGAAGGGAATTACTAACAGCCACCGCTGAATCGTTATGGGCATGCATTCCCAGAGGGACACGAGCATACTTCTGTACTTCTTTTATTATTTCTTCTACTTCCCAAGGCAAGGTTCCACCATTGGTATCGCAAAGGACCAAGTAGGCCGCACCGGCTTCCTGGGCTGCTTGTAAGACCTGCAGGGCATAATCCGCATTATTCTTATAGCCATCGAAGAAATGTTCCGCATCGAAAAACACTTCCATGCCTGATTCCTTCAGATAAACTACGCTTTCTTTGATCATTTTAAGGTTTTCTTCCCGGGTGGTTTCCAGGGCCCGCAAGACATGGAAATCCCAGGTCTTACCGAATATAGTGGCAGTTGTTACTTCTGACTGCTTTATAGCTTTTAGATTGGCGTCTTGCTTGACCCCAATCCCGGGCTTACGGGTGGAGCCGAAAGCGGTGATGCAGGTATGTTTTAAATCTAAATCCCTTACCCGTCTGAAAAACTCCAGGTCTTTGGGATTGCTTCCCGGCCAACCGCCCTCTATGTAGGCTACGCCTAAATAGTCTAGTTTCTCCACGATCTTCAGCTTATCATCCAAGGAAAAGGATAAGCCTTCGCCCTGGGCGCCGTCGCGCAGAGTAGTATCATAGATTAATACATCCATAGCTTTATTCCCAAGTGATTTTCCTCCTTCGATTTTTTAGTGAGGGGTGATTTTCGCTGCCACCAAGTCGCCCATTTCTTCCGTGTTCAACAAGGTTTTGCCTTCTTCCATCAAATCGGGGGTACGGTATCCTTCTTCCAAAACGTTTCTAACCGCCCGCTCTATTAGGGCGGCTTCTTCTTCCAAAGAGAAAGAATAACGCAACATCATGGCTGCTGACAGGATAGTGGCTAAGGGGTTAGCCTTTTTCTGTCCGGCTATATCCGGGGCACTACCGTGAGAGGGCTCGTAAAGGCCGACCTTCCCGCCGATAGAAGCGCTGGGAAGCATACCGATGGAACCGGTCAGCATAGATGCTTCATCAGTGAGTATGTCCCCGAACATATTCTCCGTGACAATGACATCAAATTGCCGTGGAAACCTGATCAACTGCATAGAGCAATTGTCCACATACATATGGCTTGTTTCAACATCGGGATAATCCCGGGATAGCTCATCAACCGTTTCCCGCCATAAGCGGGATGATTCCAATACATTGGCTTTATCTACTGAGCATAGTTTTCTTCCCCGCTTGCGCGCCACTTCGTAAGCATAGCGCACAATCCGCTCGATTTCAAAAGTGGAATATGCGAGGATATCAGTAGCCTTCTGTCCTCCGTCCGGGGTTTTTTCTCTTTTTTTCTCCCCAAAATATACCCCGCCGGTCAATTCCCGGATTACCATAATGTCTACCCCATCGATAACTTCTTCCTTGAGGGTGGAGGCATGCAGCAAACCGGGGAATAATACGCTGGGGCGAAGGTTAGCGAAAAGACCCAGTTCTTTGCGCAGGGGTAGAAGTGCTCCTACTTCCGGGCGCAGTTCAACCGGGAGGCCGTCCCATTTCGGCCCTCCTATGGCCCCTAATAATACTGCGTCGGATTGGCGGCATATTTCCAATGTTTCTGCCGGTAGGGGATGCCCGGTAGCATCGTAAGCCGCCCCACCCACCAGAGCCTCCCTATATTCAAATTCATGTCCATAGCGCAGGGCAATAGCTTTTAAGGCTTTTAAGGCCTCCGGTATGATCTCCACTCCTATGCCATCACCAGGCAATACGGCTATCTTGTACATTCACTCCATCCTTCCGTTTCAATTTCCGTCCTCCGTCTTTTCCCTAACGTAGGCGATTAGGCCGCCCTTAGCCATAATCCTTTGCATAAATTCAGGAAAGGGCGCGGCTTGAAATTCCTCACCGCTACTCAGGTTTTTAATATGCCCGCTTTCTAGCTCTATTTCCACCTCATCCCCGGCTTTAATTCCCGCAGCAGCAGCGGCGGATTCCAGTATGGGCAGCCCGATGTTTATCGCATTGCGATAAAATATGCGGGCGAACGAATCGGCAATAACACAAGATACCCCGGCCCCTTTTATAGCGATGGGAGCGTGTTCGCGGGAACTGCCGCAGCCAAAATTTTTACCGGCTACGATAATGTCCCCAACTTTTACCTTTTGGGGAAAAGTGGGATCGGCGTCTTCCATACAGTGTAAAGCCAGTTCATCAGGATCGAAGGTATTCAGGTAGCGTGCCGGGATTATAGCATCTGTATCTATATCAGCACCGAATTTGTGTACCCTACCGCTGTATTTCATTTATTATCCCTCCCCTTCTTTATCCAACTCCCAGGGGGCAGTAATCCTGCCTTTGATTGCGCTGGCGGCAGCAACCGCCGGACTGGACAGGTAGACTTCGCTTTCTGGGTGTCCCATCCTCCCGACAAAATTTCTATTGGTGGTAGCCAAGGCTTTTTCCCCCTTGGCTAATATCCCCATATGCCCCCCTAAGCAAGGACCGCAAGTAGGGGTGCTGACAGCCGCCCCCGACTCTATAAAAATTTCAATATAACCCCGGCGCAGAGCTTCCAGATAAATCCCCTGAGTCCCGGGGAAAATGATAAGTCTAATCTCCGGGTGTACCTTATGCCCCTGCAATAAAGAGGCAGTTATCTCTAAATCCTCAATCCGCCCATTGGTACAAGAACCAATAACTACTTGATCCAAGTTTATATGAGTGGCTTCGGTGACCGGGCGGGTATTCTCCGGCAGGTGGGGGAAAGCCACTACCGGCTCCATTTTAGATACATCATATTCCCGCACCTCGAAGTATCGGGCATCCGGGTCGGATTGACAGATTTCGTAAGGCCGTTTAGCCCGTTTTTTCACGTATTCCAGGGTAATTTCGTCTGCGGCGATAATACCGTTTTTGCCCCCCGCTTCTATAGCCATATTGGCCATAGTAAAGCGGTTGTCCATGGAGAGTTTTTCTATAACCTCTCCGGTGAATTCCATGGACATATAACGAGCCCCATCAACCCCGATATCACCGATCGTGTGCAGTATAAGGTCCTTACCTCCAACCCAACGGGGCAGCCGCCCGTAGTAGACAAATTTAATACTTTCCGGGACTTTGAACCAGGCTTCCCCAGTGGCCATCCCCGCTGCCATATCGGTAGAGCCTACCCCGGTGGCAAAAGCCCCCAGGGCGCCATAGGTACAGGTATGGGAATCGGCCCCTATTACCAAATCCCCGGGTCCTACCAGTCCCTGTTCCGGCAAAAGGCAATGCTCTATCCCCATCTGCCCAATTTCAAAATAGTTTTCTATCTCATATTGCCGGGCAAAATCCCGAAGTATTTTGCATTGCTCCGCCGATTTTATGTCCTTATTGGGAGCGAAATGGTCCGGAACCAAAACCACCCGGCTTTGGTTAAAAACCCTGTTCTGGTCTAATTTCTTAAATTCCGCTATGGCGACCGGCGCGGTTACATCATTACCCAGCACTAGATCCAAGCGGCAATTTATCAATTCCCCTGGCTCCAGCATCTCGCGCCCGGCATGTCGGGCTAGTATCTTTTGACTTATGGTCATTCCCATTTTTCCACATCCTTTACGCCGGCACTTAGGCCATACCCAGGTGCTTTTCATAGTAATATTTGTTAATAGCGTTTATATATGATTTTACACTGGCTTCTATTATATCGGTGCTGAGACCCCGGCCATTGTATATCTTGCCGCCTATCTCTATACGCGATATTACTTCCCCTAATGCGTCCTTACCGCTGCTGACCGCGTTTATTTTAAACTCATGCATCTTGCCGTAGATATCGGTTATTTTGTCTACTGCATGGCAGGCGGCATCAACCGGCCCATCGCCAGTGGAAGCGGCCTCGAAAACCATTTCACTTATGGCTAGTTTAACCGTCGCTGTAGGTACAATGGTAGTTCCGCTACATATCTGCAAGTAGTCTAATGTAAATCTTTCGGGAATAGCCCAAACCCTATCTTTTATCAGGGCTTCCAAATCATCGTTAGTAACCTCTTTTTTCTTGTCCGCCAATTCTTTGAAAGCGGAGAAAGCTTTATCCAGTTCCTCTTCTTCCAAATTATAGCCTAAGCCTTCCAATTGCTCTTTGAAGGCGTGTCTCCCGGAATGTTTGCCTAACACTAGGTTGCTGCTGCTTATGCCAATCAATTCCGGGCTCATTATCTCGTAGGTAGAGCGCTCTTTTAGAACCCCATCTTGGTGAATGCCGGATTCATGGAGAAAGGCATTTTTACCCACTATGGCTTTGTTGGCCTGCACCTCCATCCCGGTGAGGCTACTGACTAATCGGCTGCTACGATATATTTCGTGATAGTTTATATTTATTTCCTTATCATAGAAGGCTTGGCGGGTGTATAATGCCATGATTATTTCCTCTAAGGAAGCGTTCCCCGCCCTTTCCCCTATGCCATTAATAGCGCATTCTACCTGTCGGGCTCCATTAGCAATCGCGGCCAAGGAATTAGCTACCGCCATCCCCAAGTCATCATGACAATGAACACTGACAATTGCTTTATCTATATTGGGAACCCGTTCCATTAGCCCGCGAACGAATTGGCCGTATTCCTCCGGAACCGCATAACCTACCGTATCGGGGAGGTTGACTACTCCGGCTCCGGCTGTGATTACGGCTTCGATCACTTGGGCCAGGAAATCCAGGTCGCTGCGGGAAGCGTCTTCCGCCGAAAACTCTACGTCACTACAATAACGGCGGGCATATTTGACCGCTTCCACCGCCTGGGTCAATACTTCTTCCCGGGATTTCTGCAGCTTGTGCTTTAGGTGTATATCCGAGGTAGCCAAAAAGGTATGAATTCGGGGCGATTCCGCTCCTT
>CAYRCG010000057.1:0-12360 GCA_964422685.1 uncultured Syntrophomonas sp.
CCGAGCCTGGCGAGGAATCTTACCCCCGCAACGCACATCACCCCGGGGAAAGATTTCCCCGCCCCCGTCCCTTCCAACATTCCAACTTCGTTAAGATTGCCACGTCGCTGCGCTCCTCGCAATGACAGGGGCGTTAGACATTCCAAGCCGCTCACACGCCTCACGCCTCACTCCCCACGCCTAGGGGAAGATTGCCACGTCGCTGCGCTCCTCGCAATGACATAAAACCCTTCCATCCTCCGCCTTCCGTTACCTTGCCCCATTCAGCACCCTCCGCAAATATTTACCGGTATATGATGTGGGATGCAACGCCAATTCTTCCGGGGTTCCCGCGGCAACGATATAACCGCCTTCCTCCCCGCCCTCCGGTCCCAAGTCTATAATATGGTCGGCGGATTTGATTACATCCAGATTATGCTCGATAACCAGGACGGTGTTCCCCGTATCAACCAATTTGTTTAGCACCGTCAGCAGATGTTTAACATCTTCCTTGTGTAAACCGGTAGTAGGTTCATCTAATATATATAAGGTCTTACCGGTCGAACGCTTGGCGAGTTCCGTTGCGAGCTTCACCCGCTGGGCCTCCCCTCCGGAAAGGCTGGGTGCCGGTTGACCCAGTTGTATATAACCTAGGCCTACCTCCTGTAAAACTTTAAGCTTGCGATAAACCCGCGGGATATTCTCAAATTGCTCTACGGCTTCATCAACCGTCATTTCCAGTACATCGGAAATATTTTTGCCCCGGTATTTTACCTCCAGGGTCTCCCGATTATAGCGTTTGCCTTTGCAAACCTCACAGGGTATATAGACGTCAGGGAGAAAATGCATTTCAATCTTTATTATCCCATCCCCAGAGCAGGCCTCACAGCGCCCTCCCCGCACATTGAAACTGAAACGTCCCGGGCGGTAACCACGCAGGCGCGCCTCTCCCGTATCGGAAAACAATTCCCTTATGCCATCAAAAGCCCCGGTATAAGTAGCCGGATTGGAGCGGGGAGTACGACCGATGGGGGATTGGTCGATGTTTATTACCTTATCTATATGCTCCATTCCTATTATCTTTTTATAACTGCCGGGTCTATGCCTCCCCCCATGCAGCTCTTTCATCAATGCGGGATAGATTATGCTCTCTACCAAGGTACTTTTGCCAGAACCGGATACACCGGTAATCAGCACTAACTTGCCCAGAGGTATATCAACTTCGATTTCTTTTAGGTTGTTTTCCGCAGCTCCTATAAGCAGAAGTTTATGCCCGTTTCCCTTGCGGCGCTCCGCCGGCGTAGTGATTTCTAATTTACCGCTTAGATACTGGCCGGTGAGGGATTCTCCCGCTGCCATAATATCCCCAACTCCGCCCGCGGCCACCACTTTTCCGCCGTATATACCGGCCCGGGGCCCGATATCCACGATATAATCGGCTGCTTTAATAGTATCTTCATCGTGTTCCACCACTATTACCGTATTTCCCAAATCCCGCAAGCGCATTAAGGTAGCCAGCAGGCGGTCATTATCCCGGGGATGCAATCCGATACTGGGTTCATCCAGGACATACAAAACCCCCACTAGACTGGCCCCTACCTGGGTAGCCAGGCGGATACGCTGGGCTTCTCCCCCGGAGAGGCTGCCCGCCGCCCGCTCCAGGGTCAAATAATCCAAACCTACATCAACCAGGAAAGTGAGCCTTTCCCGGATTTCTTTTAAAACCTGCCGGGCGATGAACTTATCCCGTTCATCCAGTTCCAAACGGCTAAAAAACTCCCGGGCTTCCCTGATAGAAAAAGCCGATACCTGGTTGATATTTTTCTCTCCTAGCAATACCCAGAGGATTTCCGGGCGCAGCCTTTTCCCCTCGCAAGCCGGGCATAATGCAGAGCTCATATATCTCTCTATATCTTCCCGGGCCGCCAGAGATTTAGTTTCCTGGTAACGACGCTTCAGGTTATTATAAACACCCTCATAAGTAGAGCGAAATTTGCCGGTTTCTCCATAAGAATTCGTATAATTTATATCAAAGCGTTCCCCGTTATTTCCATAAAGGATTATGTCAATCTGTTGAGGGCTTAGGTGTTTCAAGGCTTTATCTATAGGGATATTATTTTTATACGCCATAGCCGCCAATATCTGGTTATAGTAGGTGTGGAAGTTCCTGGCCCAGGGAATTACCGCCCCTTGTTCCAGACTTTTGTTCATATCCAGGAGGAAACCCGGGTCTATTTCCCGTTTCTCCCCTAAACCATCACATTCCGGGCAAGCACCGAAGGGGCTGTTGAAGGAAAACATTCGGGGGCTTAGCTCCGGTAGGCTAAAACCACACTCCGGACAGGCGAATTCCCGGCTGAATAGCATCTCTTCCTCATCGCCCCCTTCCCGAAGCAACAGGGCTTTTACTATACCCTCCCCCAGTTCAAAAGCCAATTCCAAGGATTCTGCCAGGCGGCTCCTTATTCCCTCTTTTATCACCAGCCGATCGATTACCGCGGCGATATCATGTTTCCGGTTTTTCTCCAGGGCGATTTCTTCATCCGCCGTGTATTCAAAACCGTCCACTAGAACCCTTACAAATCCATCCCGGAAGAGACTCTCTAGAACCTTTTTATGCTCGCCCTTCTGTCCCTTGATTATGGGAGCCAGCAACTTGAGCCGGCTGCCGTTAGGCAGGGCCAGCAGATTGTCCACTACCTGGTCAACCGTCTGTTTCTGGATAGGTTGGTGGCAATGCGGACAATGCGGTTTCCCCACCCGGGCAAAAAGCAGGCGCAGATAATCATAGATTTCGGTCACTGTCCCCACCGTAGAGCGGGGGTTGTTAGAAGTTGTTCTCTGGTCAATGGAAATAGAAGGGGAGAGCCCTTCTATATGATCCAGGTCCGGCTTATCCATTTGCCCCAGAAATTGCCGGGCATAAGTAGACAGTGACTCCACATAGCGCCTCTGTCCCTCGCTGTAGATGGTATCAAAAGCCAAGCTGCTTTTGCCCGAGCCGGATACGCCGGTAAATACCACCAACTGGTCCCGCGGTATGGTTAAATCGATATTTTTCAGATTATGTTCCCGCGCACCCTTTATTACAATGTGGTTTTTCATCTTTTTCCTCGTTTTCTGTTCTTCCTAATCGGTTGTTGTAATTCCTTGATACTGTCCCTCAAGCGAGCGGCCTTTTCGAATTCCAGGTTTTCCGCCGCCTGGTACATATCGGTCTCCATTTCCCGCAAGAGCTTCTCCCTTTCTTCCCGAGCCATCTTTTGAAAATCCCGGATATCGTATTCTACTGCTTCTTCGGCAATAGTAGCTTCCACCGGGGCGTGTATAGCCTTTTTAATACTCTCCGGGGTTATATGATGCTTTTGGTTATATTCCAGTTGTTTTAAACGGCGGCGGTTGGTTTCATCTATAGCTGATTTCATAGAAGGGGTGATTTCATCGGCATACATTATCACCTTGCCCTCAACATTGCGCGCGGCTCGGCCTATAGTCTGCACCAGCGAGCGGGCAGAACGAAGGAAACCTTCCTTATCCGCATCGAGTATAGCCACCAGGGCTACCTCCGGCAAATCCAATCCTTCCCGCAAAAGATTTATCCCCACTAATACATCAAAAACCCCGCTGCGCAGTTCCCGCAATATCTCCAGTCTTTGCAATGCATCTATATCTGAATGCATATAGCGCACCTGCAAGCCGGTATCGGCTAAATATTCACTTAGGTCCTCCGCCATCCTCTTGGTCAGGGTAGTTATCAGCACGCGGTAACCCTTTTCCACCACTGACCGGGCTTCTGCCATGAGGTCATCTATTTGATTCTGGGTTTTTCGTATCTCTACCTCCGGGTCCAGCAATCCGGTCGGACGGATAATCTGTTCGCTCACCTGCAGACTGTGCTCTAATTCATAATCAGCCGGGGTAGCACTGACATAGACAACCTGTTTTACCTTATCCCAAAATTCCGCAAATTTTAACGGTCGGTTATCTAAGGCCGAAGGCAAGCGGAAACCGAAATCCACCAGGTTTTGCTTGCGGGAGCGGTCTCCCTCGTACATGCCCCGGATCTGAGGCACCCCTATATGGGATTCATCGATAAAAAGCAAGAAATCTTCCGGGAAAAAGTCCAGCAAGGTATAGGGCGGCTCGCCAGGAGCCCGTCCCGTGATATAGCGAGAATAATTCTCAATCCCCTTGCAATAGCCGATCTCCCTAATCATCTCTAAATCATAACGGGTTCTTTGTTCTAACCTTTGCGCTTCCAAGAGCTTGCCTTCCATCTTGAAGCGGCTTAATTGTTGTGCCAGCTCTTCCTCTATCTGTACGGCGCTTTCCAGCATCCGCTCACGGCTAGTTACGAAATGAGAAGCAGGGAATATCATACTATGCAGGCGGCGCCCTATTATTTCCCCGCTCAAGGGGTTAAATTCTATTATGCGGTCTATTTCGTCGCCGAAGAATTCCACCCTAAGTGCATGTTCGTTGGAAGAAGCGGGAAATATCTCCACTATATCCCCGCGAGCGCGGAAATTACCCCGAAAAAATGAATAGTCATTGCGCTCATAATGGTTCTCCACCAGACGACGCAAGAGAGTATCCCGGGCTATTTCCATCCCCGGGCGCAACGATACCGCTAAAGAATAATAATCCTCCGGGGCCCCCAGTCCATAAATACAGGAAACGCTGGCTACTATTATCACATCGCGCCTTTCCAAAATAGCCGCAGTAGCGGAATGGCGCAGCTTGTCTATCTCATCGTTAATAGAAGAATCTTTTTCAATATAGGTGTCGGTTTGAGGAACGTAGGCCTCCGGCTGGTAATAATCATAATAACTGATAAAGTATTCCACGGCATTATCCGGGAAAAACTGCTTGAATTCAGAATATAGCTGACCGGCCAGGGTTTTGTTAGGGGCCATCACCAAGGCCGGGCGCTGCAATTCTTCTATAATCCGCGCCATAGTAAAGGTCTTGCCGGAACCGGTCACCCCTAGCAATGTCTGTCCGTCATATCCCGCCGCAACCCCCTTTAAAAGTTGGCTGATCGCCTGTGGCTGATCCCCAGTGGCCTGATAGGAAGAATATAGTTTGAAATCCGACATATCCTGACCCCCTTTCGGTCAACTTACTATTGATTGTCCCAAAAGATATTACTTATGCATCAGCCCAGGTAATAGCTTAATATATTTGCCGCCTATTGCAACAAAGTAGGTTTTGGCAATAGAGCTGCATTATGGTAGCGGAGCCCTATCTCGAGCTACTCCTTCCCCGGTTTGCCCGGGGAATCCAATGCCTAATTCCCGCTCAATCTCTTTCCTTTTCTTGGCGACGGATTCATAATCTGTGTACGAGGCCTGCATCCTTTTTATTCTTTTTACCGCCAGACAGGCCTCTTCTAAGGCCTCCTGTACCTGCAAAAGCATAGCCTCCTGATGGCGGTAAAGCTGACTATTATCCGTTTCCATATAGCCCCGTTCATTATCATTAATACATTCTTCTAAATCCACCAGAACGTCGCCGGGTTGGCGCTTAAACTCCATCCCCCCAGTATCTATCAAGGCCGCCTGATAGCTATTGATTAGCACCATCAATAACCTTCCCGGTTCCAGCCCACTGTGATAGTATTCCAGGTAATAACCTTTTTCCGCGGCCATGCGGGCTAATTCACCTATCATGGCCGGTTTTCCGCAACCTTCCGGTCCCTTAAACAAATACCTTTTACGGCAGGGGGCACTGAGTTCTTCTACATAGCTGATTATACCATCCGCTGTCATCGCATTCGCAAAATAATGCCTCTCTTTCACCTTATCCTTCGCCAAATGGGCTTCAAGAGTGAAGAGTACCTGCCGAAATCTTTTATTGTCAAAACGGCAGGCATTCTGCTTCCTTATTTCTTCGCGACTATTAACCAAGCCTTTTAAAATATTATAGGCCTTGCTATGCTGCTTTTCCACCTTCTGCGCCAGTTCTAGTATTTCCCCTCTAATCCCGGCCAGACCCCTTTTATCCCGGCAATCCTCCAGGTTAATAATCTCCGCTTTCCCCACGGGATAAGGAGGATCGATAGTAATAGGCAGACTACCGTTTACCACCGCCGCCTCCATTTGGGGCAGATATACTCCCTCGGGATTAAGTGGATTTAAAGCCGATAACCATACTTCGACTTCATAACCTCTTTCCGCCATAGATTGACCTAAGATACGCAAAAAACTGGATTTACCTGCACCGGCAGAACCTTTAAGTATATATATTTTTTGCAATCCCGTCAAAAGTTCCGGCATAAAACTGTAGTAACCCCCGGCAGTATGGCTACTAGTAAATACATAGCGGATTTTCCCCTGCTTGACCAACATAAACAACTCTCCCTAAGGCAGTTTTTATATTCTATTTATTCTGCGGTTAGAGTGTGAACAACCGAAAGGAATTTTCACCAGGCGGAAGAAAAACGCCGGCAAAGGAAGGGGAGCCTATTTGTACGAATCATTATCCCCGGATTCAATACTATATTATAGTATAAGGGAAGATGGCTAAGTATCGGCTTGGTATTATATTGTAAATTATGAGAATAGCCCGAAGCCGGCAAGTCCCCAGGTTTGATAAGAAATTTACCGGGGTCGGGTTCAAACGAAGGCAGCCGGGTAGCGGCTCCGGCCTATATTGCGCAAAAGGCAGGGATTCTGGTGGTGCCTTTCGCCGACCGCATATTAAGCGGTTTAGATTGAAAAGACTATAAAGGTAGCGGCAAAAGGATTCATCGATGACAGAGGACCTTGGCTGCTGCATAGTCCTTCCCTATAGAATAGTTCTTAGGTCCGCCGGTTGGTTTCGGATTTCCGAGGCCGGTAATCGCGCCCAAAATGGCATAACGCCGAAGTAAAGGAAACAGAAACCATGTCCCCATGCTTCCTAAATCTGCTCCTTCACAATCTCCAAAGCCTTCTGCAGTTGCTTATCTTCTTCGCTATTGGCCTCGTTTTTAACTGGAAAGTCTGGCATTATGCCGATTTCGTTGATATCGGTACCGTCCGGGGTAAAGTATTTCTGAGTAGTCAGTTTCAATGCCCCTCCATTACCTAAGGGATAAACGGTCTGTATCAGACCTTTACCATAAGTTTTTTCCCCCACCAGCAAGGCCCGTTTATTATCCCGCAGAGCCCCGGCTAGGATTTCCGAAGCACTGGCGCTATCAGCATTTACCAATACAACCAGGGGTAATTTAAGATTACCGTGACCGGCCTTTTGCACTGTTTCCTTGCCATAGCGGTCTACTGCACTTACAACCTCCTGCCCGTCTAAAAATATCGAGGCGATGGCGATAGAAGCATCGAAATCCCCTCCGCCATTGTTGCGCAAGTCTAGTATTAACCCCTCTATCTTCTCCTCATTTAATAATATATCTAGACTTTTTTTCATTTCATCAGCAGAATGAGAATGGAATTGGTTTAACTCGATATAAGCAATACGGGGATTTTCATTAATAATCTCGTCCTCCACCGAAGGGACATTGATAACTTCCCGGATAAGGCGAAAATCATATTCTTTCTTATCCGTTTCCCGATAAACCCCTAAAAGCAGCTGAGTCCCGGGTTCGCCCCGCATCAAGTGTACCGCATCATCAGTGGTCATGTTTAAAGCACTTTTATCATCAATGCGCAGGATAATATCCCCGTGTTTTAAACCTTCCCTATATGCCGGGGTATCCTTAATGGGGGAGATTACTTTCAAGCGGCCTTCATTATCCTGCAGTACATAGATTCCAATCCCCCCAAATTCCGCCTCCAGCCTTTCCCGAAGATCTTTCCAGGTCTGCTTGTCTAAGTATTTAGAATAAGGATCATGCATAGAGTCAACTAGCCCCGCTGTTGCTCCCTGAATAAGCTGGCCCGCATTGACTTCGGTAAGAGCCTGGCTTTTTACCAAACCTACCACGCTAATAAGGGTGCTTATGCCTGCAGCGTTAGTGGTATAAACATATAGAAGTCCCACTATTACCAAAGCCCCCACCAAGGCAAAAAATGTTTTGAAGCTGTCTAACCACCGGCTCTTTTTCAAATCTCCACCACCATATGCAAGTATATTTTAAAACCACATTTTATATGTTACTTCATTAGACAGTTCAATACAATCTTTACTAAGCTTCTTGAATCAAAGGGAACACTGAGAGGTGTTATGGCATTGCGAGGGGCACAGCGGCGTGGCAATCTTAACGAAGTCGGTAAGTCGGAAGGGGCAGGGCATCCGCTGTTCAGGAAATATTATCAGCGTAAATCTGCGTCTTAGAATCCTTCCCTAGCAATGACCAAAGCGATACGCTCGAAATAACAAGGACGCCGCCCACATCAAAAAAGGCGGGGTTCATAGCCCCGCCTTTTTATATCCGCCGTTAAACCCAATCTATCTCACATAAGCAGTGGGATCGACCGGGCTGCCGTTGACCCTTACCTCAAAATGCAGATGGGGACCGGTACTCCAGCCGGTACTGCCCACCTTGCCGATAGTCTGTCCTTTCTCTACCTGCGCTCCTACATTGGCCACAAACGCCGATTGATGGGCATATAAAGTAGACATGCCTTTACCGTGGTCGATGATTGTCACCTGTCCGTAACCCGACATCCAACCGGCATAAATAACCTCGCCACTGTCAGCCGCTACAATAGCACTGCCCTGGGAAGCACCTATATCCATCCCGGTGTGAAGCTTTCTGACCTTGAGTATAGGATGGTATCTCATGCCATAAGGTGAGGTGATGATTTTACAAGAAGGCGCCGGCCAGGTATAAGTCCCGGTACCAAGCTGAGCCCCGCTGCCACTGGACTGTAACTTCTTAATCATAGCCTCAATTTCCCGCGAAGCTTGTTCCAGCTCTTTCAGGGCCTGCTCGTAAGCCTTTTTTTCTTTTTGGACACTATTCAGGACTACCGATTTCTGATCCTGTTCTCCGCCTAATATATCTTTCTTATCCTTCTGATTCTGCTGGGCAGCGAGCAGTTCTTTGCGCCCCGCTTCTAAGGTTGCCTTTTTCTCGTCCAAGGCTTTTCTTTGTTCATTTATGGATTCAATCAATTCCAAATCTTGCTCCACAATCAGATTTAACATATCGAAGCGGGTTAGAAAATCATTTATATCCGTAGCCGCCAGTAATACCTGCAGATAGGTGAGGTCACCTTCCTCATAAATGAAGACCATACGCTCGCTCAAAATATCGCTTTGTTCCGCCAGTTCAGCCTCCGCCTTCGCTATATCCTTCTCGGTTTTCGCTATATCGCCCTCCAGGAAGGCTATTCGTTCCCCCAGGCTTTTTATTTCGTTTTCAGTCCGAATAATACTTTGCTCAATATCCTGCAGTTGCCCCATTATGGTCTTTTCTTTTTTCTTAGCCTGATCTATGTTGTTTTTTTGCCGGTTTATCTGCTGCCCGACATCCTGCAACTTTTTTTGCTGATCCTCTATCTCACCGGCAAAAACTGGGAAAATCAAAGCCCAACTCAAGACTATCGCCAGGAATAAAGCTAGCTTTTTTGTGGCTTTGTGCATTTTCAAATCCTCCCCTTATTCCGTATCGATACCTAGCAACTCTTTCTCCCTATATCCCGAAGGATTGTACCTGCCTATGAAAGATATTTATCCATATACCCCGGATTTTCCCAGTCCCCGTGCCGCAGTCCCAATCTTTCCGTCTTCCGTTCACACATCCAGGAAACGATTCAGGGAAATATAAGTCCCTACTACCCCTAAAACCGCTCCGGCAGCTAACAAGGCTATATACAGATGGTTTAAAATAGAACCGCCGGTTATCAAGGGGATAAAATACACACTTCCCATATTGCTGACCAATGAGCTGTAGGCCCCGGCTAACAACAAAATAGATAAGAAAGCTCCTAAGGTCCCCAATAATATACCCTCAATAAAAAAGGGCCAACGAATAAACCAATCGGTAGCTCCGACTAGCTTCATCAAATATATTTCCTTACGCCGGGCATAAATAGCCAAGCGTATGGTGGTAGCTATCAGGAAAACCGCCCCTAGCGATAATAGAACTATAAAAGCTAAGCTGATAATCCGCACCCACTTTGTAACGGCAAACAGTCTTTCTACTATGCCCTGTCCATAATTCACTTTATAAATCCCCGATATTTTCTCTATCTTGCCTGCTATAATCGGTACGTCGTGCGGGTCTTTGGCCTTGACTTCAAAGCTATGGGGCAGAGGGTTCTTACCCAAGGTAGATTTAAGATCATATTCTTTGTTACCGTAGCTTTTTTCCAGCCGGGATAAGGCCGTATCCCGGGAAACGAATTTAACCGTTTTTACTCCGTCCAGCTTAGATATGCTGTCCTCTATTTGTGTAATTTGCGTTCTGGTTAGAGCCCTATCTAGGAAAGCCACCATTTCCACATCTGATTCGAGTTTTTTCATGACGCTACCGGCATTAACCGTCATCAAAACTGCCATCCCGAGTATCAATATACAAATAGAAACGGTAGAAACACTAGCTATAGTCAAAACTTTATTCCGGCGCAGGGATTTCCAAGCCTCCCGCCAGAAATATATTATATTCCTCAGGCTCATACGATTGATTCTCCGTTCGGGCTATCCGCGATAACCCTTCCTTTATCTAGTAGGATAACCCTTTTACGGGCCGCCTTTACTATCTCGCGGGCATGGGTAGCCATAATAACCGTTGTGCCCTTTCGATTTATATCGAAAAGAAGCTCCATTATTTCCCGCGAAGTGTCAATATCCAAGTTTCCTGTAGGCTCATCAGCAATAAGTAAAAGGGGGCGATTAGCTAGAGCCCGGGCAATACCTACCCGTTGCTGTTCCCCCCCGGATAATTCGCCGGGGAAAGAATTCTCTCTGCCTTTCAGTCCTACCATTTCAATTACTTCGACCACCCGGGCGCGGATTTCTTTAGGATTTGCCCCGACAACTTCCATAGCGAAGGCGATATTTTCGCCGGCGGTCTTGTTCTCTAAAAGTTTAAAATCCTGAAATACTATACCTATATTCCGTCGCAAGCGGGGTACTTCACTACGCTTCATCCGTACAATACTGCGGGAGGCGATAAATATCTGCCCGCGGGTGGGCACTTCCTCGCGGAAGAAAAGTTTAATAAGAGTAGATTTACCAGCCCCGCTCGGTCCCATAAGGAAAATAAATTCTCCCCGCTCGATTTTCAAAGATACGTCATCTAAAGCCTTAACCCCATTGCTGTATAACTTAGAAACATTATAGAACTGCACCAGCATGTATTATCCTCCAATGACAAAAAAAAACCACCTTCAAGGTGGTTCTACAAAAAACCTGCAAAGTCCTCTTTTCTTCGTTCTTTTTATTTCTTTTTTAATAATTCCCGTGCTTTTTCAACTATCCTTTCTACCCCCAACCCATAGAATTGCAATAATTCCTCGGGGCTGCCCGATTGCCCGAAGATATCATTTATACCCAACCGGATTACGGGCACCGGGCAATGTTCGGCGGCTACTTCGCAAATGCTGCTGCCTAAGCCGCCAATTATGCTATGTTCCTCCAAGGTTAGCAAGGCCCCGCATTCCCTGGCTTGGCGTACTATCATTTCCCTATCTAATGGCTTGACGCTCAATATGTCAACAACGGAAGCTTTTATGCCCTGGTCCCCCAAAATCTTTGCCGCCTGCAAGGCCTTGTCCACCATGATACCGCAGGCGACAAGGCAAAGGTCCCTCCCGTGACGCAATTCTACCGCTCGGCCAACCGTGAAATCCATATCTACATCGTGCACCTGCGGAACCGCCGATCTCCCCAATCGCAGATAAGCCGGGCCATCGTATCGGTAAAGTTCGAACAGGGCTTGGCGGGTGCTTATCCCATCTGAAGGTACTATCACCGTCATATTAGGAATGCTGCGCATAAGGGCTATGTCCTCCACCGATTGGTGGGATCCCCCATCGGGACCTACCGTAATTCCGGCATGGCTGGCGCATATCTTTACATTCAGCCGGGCATAAGCGATGGAATTGCGCACCTGTTCGAAAGCTCGACCGGCGGCGAATATGGCGAAGGAACTGGCAAAAACCACCTTGCCACTACTAGCCAAACCAGCGGCCATACCCATCATATTCTGCTCGGCAATCCCGGCGTTTATAAACCTTTCCGGATAGGCTTGGGCGAATTCCGCCGTCTTAGTGGACTTGGAGAGGTCAGCATCCAATACTACTATATCGTCATGCATGGCTCCCAATTCCAGCAGGGCTTTTCCATAAGCATCTCTTGTTGCTTGCATCTTCACTGTTTTTCCTCCCTAGGTATAATATGAATAGGTGAGGCGTGAGGGGTAAGGAGTGAGGGGTATTAGTGTCTACCCGCTACTCCTTACCGTTCAAGAGCCCCCAAACTCCCTTTTCA
>CAYRCG010000058.1:0-12215 GCA_964422685.1 uncultured Syntrophomonas sp.
GCTCCCTTCGGTCGCTATTAAGGAAGCGGCGAGCAGTATATTCTATTAAGCCGCCTATCACGCAAGCTATTTTCATACTAACCCCCATGACCCGAGGTCACAAACAATGATGAAAAGGGAGTTTGAGGGCTCTTGGACAGTAAGGAATAGCGGGTGGACACTAATACCCCTCACCCCAACTATCTTATTAAGGAGAATACCTATGGATAAAACTCTTTCTCCGTTACAGATTGCTTTTATGATTTTTATTTTTATAACCGGTAGTTCTTTAGTTTATTTACCGGAAATGGTAGCTGGGCAATGGGCTTGGATAGCCGTGCTTTTAGCGGCCTGGGCCGGTTTTTATATCCTTGTCCTTTTACCATCCATTTTTTCACGCTTCCCGGGTATGAGTATTATGCGTATAAGTGAATTGCTGCTGGGCAAGGTGCTTGGAACCGTTCTAAATATTCTGCTTTTTATAAGCCTATTCTTCATAGCCCAAGGCTTAATTTACAACTTATCCCTCCTATTGCGCACCGCATACCCGACTATAGGTGGCTATATCCTGCGCTCGCTATTGATTTTCACCGCGATCTTTTTTCTTTATCGAGGTCCCGCTATGATCGGCCGCCTTTGCGAAACTTTTCTACTGCTGATTATTCTATTTTTTACGTTGGGTATAGCCGCTTCTTTTCCCCAGATGGATATAAATCAATTAAAACCCTTTGGGCCGGAATGGAAACCCCTGTTGTCCGGTTTCTTTTTCGCAGTTGATTCCCCCTTCGCCCAACTGGTAATTCTAGCCTCATTTTTGCCCCTGGTTCAGGGCTTAGGGAAGGGTCAAAAGGCTTATTGGGGTTTCTTTCTATTGGCGGTGTTAGTACTAGTAATTGAAGATATGCATATTTTTTCCATCCTAGGGCGGGATTTGGCTGAAATATCCCGCTTTCCCCTTTTGAAAGTGACCCGTGTTATAGGTTTCGGGGAATTTCGGCGTTTGGAGCTCTTTCTATTTATCCTCTGGTTTATTACCGGCTTTGCCGCCCTAACCATCTACTATCAGGGTTTAATTCTAAATCTAAAAGGTCTTCTACACCTAGCTGACTACCGTCCTTTAATTATACCTCTGGGGGTTTTTCTCCTGGTCAGTGTCACTTATATGTACCCTAGTGATTTGGATTTTATCACTACCCGCCTTCGCTATGTTCCTTTTTTCACCTTGCCTATAAACCTCCTTTATCCGACTATACTTTTTATCGCCGCCCTTCTATCCCCTAAGCATAAACATAGGGCATACAACGCCGAACGCAAGATTTAGCTTTGCATAAATCATCTGAAAAGGACTATCAACTACTAGAAACCCGTACCGGGGGATACTATAAGGCAGGAATCAGGTCCTTTACAATAACTGCAGGATTTCAGCCAGGGCAGGAAGGGTACTGTTTTCATATTTTGGAATCAGCAGGGTGTTATCGTTTATTATCTTGATACCCCGCATTTGCAGGGGCAGGCTGCCGGATAAAGGTTGGCGGGTCTGTATCTCTATCTGCCGGCCCTTGCGACGCAAAGATTTAATATCTTTGTCCCGGGCTAGCAGGCGCAAGCCGGCGATTTGTAAAAAGTTCTCCACGACCGGGGGCAGGGGTCCGAAGCGGTCCCTGACCTCCTCCCGAATTTCTTCGACTTCTTCCTGGCTGCCGGCCAGCAAAAGACGGCGGTATATTCTCATTTTGCTGCCGGGGTCAGGGATATAGTTTTCCGGAATGTAATAATCCGCATCTATATCCAACTGGGGTTCCGGCCTGCTTTCCTGCACTGGCCCGCCCTTCAGGCGGACGGTTTCCTGTTCCAGCAAGCGGCAATATAGGTCAAAGCCCACCGCCTGTATATAGCCGTGCTGCTCGGCTCCCAGGATATTCCCGGCACCTCTGATTTCCAAATCTCGTAGGGCAATTTTCATCCCGGCGCCTAATTCGTTGAATTCCCGGATAGCATTCAGCCGTTTCTGGGAAGTCTCACTTATCACCCTATCGGGGCGATAGGTAAGATAAGCATAAGCCAGGCGGTTAGAGCGCCCTACCCGCCCGCGCAACTGGTAAAGCTGGGCCAGGCCCATTTTATCCGCCTCATCTATTATTATGGTGTTTACGTTGGGCATATCCAAACCGGATTCTATAATAGTGGTGCAAAGGAATAGCTGATAGGAGCCTTGGAGGAAATCCAGCATCACCCGGGAAAGCTCTTCTTCCTTCATCCGCCCATGCCCTACCGCTATCTTAATAGCCGGGAAAAGCCCCTCCAGTTGTTCTTTTACCCGGTAGATGTCCTCGATGCGGTTATGTACGAAGAATACCTGCCCCTGTCGCTCTATCTCCTTGGCTACCGCCTCCGCGATTATTTCCTCGTTATATTCCAAGACATAGGTAGTAATGGGATAACGCTCCGGGGGCGGGGTTTCGATTACACTGAGGTCACGCAGGCCGCTAAGGGCCATGTGCAAGCTGCGGGGGATGGGGGTAGCGGAAAGGCTTATCACATCAACCAATTCTTTTAGGGCCTTGATCTTCTCTTTCTGCGCCACACCGAAACGATGCTCTTCATCTATCACTAAAAGCCCCAGGTCCTTGAATTCTACATCGCGGGAAAGCAAACGATGGGTGGCGATAACTATATCCACCGCTCCCTTTTTCAAATCATCGATTATGCGTTTTTGCTCGGAGTTGCTGCGGAAACGGCTTAAGACCTCTATAACCGCCGGATAAGCGGCAAACCTTTCGGTAAAGGTAGTGAAATGCTGTTCCGCCAATACGGTGGTGGGAACCAGTATAGCTACCTGTTTGCCATCCATAATAGCTTTGAAGGCAGCACGCAAGAACACTTCGGTCTTGCCGTAGCCTACATCGCCGCAAACCAAGCGATCCATGGGGCGCCGGTTTTCCATATCTTTTTTTACCTCGTCGATAGCCCGGAGTTGGTGAGGGGTTTCCCGGAAAGGGAATTCATCCTCGAATTGGCCCTGCCAGGGGGTATCTGCGGAGAAAGCGTAACCTTCGCGGCTTTCCCGCTGAGCATAAAGCTGCAAAAGGTCTTCCGCCAAATCCTGGATGGATTCTGCGACCTTCTTCTTGGTCCTTTCCCAACTGTTTCCCCCCAGCTTATTCAAGCGAGGTTCCTTTTCCCCCGAACTATTATATTTGAATAAGAGGTCTAATTTGTCCAGGGGCAGGTAAAGCCGGTCGGTCCCAGCATACTCTAAAAGCACATACTCCCGGGTGACTCCGCCGTTCTCTACCTGCTGTACTCCGCGGAATATGCCGACGCCATAGCTCTCATGAACTACATAATCACCGAATTTAAGGTCTTCTAAGAGTATCCTTTCTTCTCCCCGGCTTTGGTGTTTCTTCCTGCTTTTGGTCCCGGTCTTTTTACCTAATATATCACTTTCCGCGAGCAAAGCGGTTCCTAAAGTGCTGCTGCTAAAACCCCTTTCTACGCCCCGCTCGAGATACTGCACCCCACCTATGCCCTGTTCCAGCAAATCCTGCTGTATCCGCTCTCTGGCCATCCGGCCCTTTACCGCTATGATAACCGTCAGCCCTTTATCTTGCCATTCCTTAATCTGTTTAAAAAGGCCCTCATAATGATGATAAAAAGGTTCCATTTCCTTGGCGGAAATATGCTGAAGCGCTGCTACCGGCACCTGGGGAATAGCCGAGGGAAAATAGGCGTGGTATATGGTGCTATGAGCCTCTACTTCTTCTTTCAAGGATGCTTCATCTAAGGTTTCTATTTCCCGGGGGGTTTTGCCCTCTTTTTTAGCCTCTTTTAAAGATTCCTGATAGCGGCGCACACTGCGTTTTAATTGTTTATAGAATTCGCGAGGTTCGTCGAAGAATATATGGCTGTTTTCATCCAAATAGGCAAGGAGGCTAGAAGTCAATTCTTTCCCGTAAAGCTCATCGGCGGGCAGTATCTTCACTTGCTTTTCATCCTTAGCCAGTCTACGCTGGCTGCCGATGTCAAAGCGATGTATGGATTCTATCAATTCGCCGAAAAATTCCACCCGGCAGGGTTCTTGGTGGCCTACAGGGAAAATGTCCAAAATGCCGCCGCGGGCGGCGAATTCACCTTGGCGGCTGACCGTATCCACCCGGCGGTAGGCACCATCCACTAATACCTGCATTATTTCCCGCGGTTCCTTTTCCTCCCCCTTGCGCAGCGTAATGCTGCTATTTCTCATGGATGAAGGGGAGGGCAAAGGGTAGATTAAGGAGCCGGGGGTGGCGATAATTATAGCATTATGACGGGGGTGATCCAGACATTCTTGCAGAGTTAGAATCCTTCCCAGTTCGATATTAGATAAATTCTCCTTAGCGAAGTAGAAATCGCGGGACAGAAAAAGGAATAGCCGCCCCGGCTCGATAAATGCTTCTAAATCCCGGGCCAGGTCATAGGCTCTCTCCTCCTCCGCCAGCAGGCAAAGGAGTTTTCGATTCTGTTTTTCTAGTATTTCACTCAGCAAAAAGGCCTTGGCGCTTCCGGCCAAGCCGGTAAGCAGGATGTTTTGCTTTTTCTGCAAAACTCCCCCAAGTATCTCCCAAAATTTCTTTTGCAAAAACCTTAATCCTCCCCATAGAAAATAGCGCAAACAAGGGGACGGTTCTTTGTTTGCGCAAATCATTGCCAATTAAACCAACTAGGTCAGTTTTAATTTGTGATTCCGCTGCAAAAAGTTATAATTATGCATTTAATTGTATAATTATGCAGCAACCCTGGGCCTATAAGAAAAGGTTTTTGCAGCAGAATCTGCATCTAATACCAATGCGATAATTAATTAATTATAATACGGTTTAGTCGCCAGCAGTGAAGCGGGTTCCGCTAAACCCATTTCCATAGCGCAATCCTCGCAGATCCCCTGCACCTCTACGCTTCCTTCCTGCCCTTCGGTCTCCACTTTAGAGAATACCTGTTCACAGTACTCACAGATGTAATAAATAGTCATAGACCGAGCCGCCTTCCCTTTTTTTATATATTCTCTCTGAGGGGGCGGATAATTATACTAGGCGGTAAAGATTCCTCGCAAGCTCGGATTTTTCACGCACTACATGCACCACGGTAAACGAAAAGGGTCAGGGCATCCGCTGTTCAGTGGTTAAGATATTATCAGCGTCCATCAGCGCCTGAAGGGTCAGCGTAAATCTGCTTCTAAAAACCCCTTTCATAGCAATGACACTACAGAAAACTATTTTCATATTTACTCCCGTGACCCCAGGTCACAAACAACGATGAAAAGGGAGCTTGAGGGCTCTTGGACGGTAAGAAGTAGCGGGTAGTTACTAATACCCCTCACTCCTCACCCCTCACGCCTCACCATTTCATACTAATTCCCAATTAATTGTACGCGTTCATGCAGGCATCTATACCATCTTTAGCCCAACACTCGATGGCATTGGCGGCCTTTTCTACCGTCTCCTGTATAATCTCCCTTTCACCGGGGTCAAATTCGCTTAAAACCCAATCAATAGCCCCGCCGGGGGGGCGCCCGATGCCTATTCTGATCCGGGGGAATTCGCGGTTCCCCAAGCTTTCACAGATAGAACGCATTCCTTTATGTCCCCCGGTGCCCCCGGCAGCCCGTATGCGCAAGCTGCCCACCGGCAGATCCATGTCATCGTAGACAACTAAAAGCTCCGGCAACTCTAATTTGAACCAATTGAACAAGGGCCTTACGGCCCTACCGCTAAGATTCATAAAAGTCAACGGTTTTACTAATAGGACCTTATCTTTATTCATCCTTAAATGTCCCACAATAGCATCATGGCGGCTTTCTTCCTTTTCGATCCGGTGACGCCGGGCCAGTTCCTCTAAGACCCTAAAACCGATATTATGCCGGGTATGGCTATACTTCCTGCCCGGATTTCCCAAGCCGACTATCATTTTCATCCTTATATCCCAACTAGAAAGCCTTTATTCAGGCTCCTCTGCGCTTTCTTCCCCTTCATCTATGGCTTCTTCTACTTCCTCTTCTTCATCAACAGCCTTGGACGGAGCCAAGATGGAGGCGATTACAGATTCCGCATCGGTAAGCATTTCCACCCCTTCGGGCAAAGTTAGATCGGTCACATGTAAAACATCACCGATTTCCAGAGAGGAGATATCTGCACCCAAATATTCCGGTAGATCCTGGGGGAAACATAGCACTTCTACTTCTTTTAAGCCTGACTGTAGGATGGCGCCTTTTTTTATAATCTCTTCCTCGCCGCTTAATAATACTCCCACATTACTATTGATTTTCTCATCTAAGCTGACGCTGAGAAAATCGAGGTGAATTAGCTGGCCACTAACCGGATTTCTTTGTATTTCTCTTATCAGAGCCATCATAGGCTTACTTTCACCTTCCACTTCCAAGGAAAAAAGCCCCCTGGAGCCGTGCAAATTAAAAGCCCGGGTTAACTGTCTCTGTTGTAAAGTGAGGGGTATAGTATCATCTCCTTTGCCGTATATAACGGCCGGCACTTGCCCATCACGTTTAAGTTGGTTAAGATATCCCCGGTTTTTAATCTCCCGTTTACTAGCGTTTAATTTCTGTCCTAACATCAGGAAACCACCTCTTTTTATTTTTTCTTTATTTTACTCTTGACAATTCCCGGCATGAGCTGAGAGTCACAACCACCCAGGAAAATGGTTTAAGATTCCTCGCAGGCTCGGAATGACACTAGGATGCTATTTTCATATGGCCTCCATGACCTGAGGTCGCAAACAATGATGAAAAGGGAACACGAGGGCTCTTGAATGGTAAGAAGTAGCGAGTAGTTGCTAATACCCCTCACCCCTCACCTTTTCATACCGGCATTTATTCCTCGAATAATTTACTGACCTCCAAATCTTCGTGAATACGCAAGATAGCTTCCCCTACCAGGGGCGCAATGGAGAGAATAGTCATATTGGGCAATTTCTTGCTTTCTTCTATAGAAATAGTATTGGTGATTACTATTTCTTTCAAAGGCGCGCGCGATAACCTATCTAATGCCGGACCGGAAAAAACCGCATGAGTGCAGCAACTATACACATCCCTGGCGCCCTTTTCCAACATAACCTCCGCTGCAGTACATATAGTTCCAGCGGTATCAATTATATCATCCACGATCAGAACTGATTTATCCCGAACTTCACCTATTACATTCATTATTTCCATAACATTAGGCGCCGGCCTTCTTTTATCCACTATCGCCAATGGAGCGCGTAATTTTGTAGCCAGGTCCCGGGCCCGGGTAACACCGCCCACATCGGGGGAGACTACTACCGCTTCTCCTATCACTTTGGTTTTAAAATATTCCGCCAGGGTAGGGACACCGGGTAAATGATCAACGGGTATATCAAAGAAACCTTGGATCTGGGCCGCATGCAAATCTACCGCCACTATGCGCTGGGCCCCGGCCTGTACGATAAGGTTGGCTACCAGTTTAGCGGTTATGGGATCGCGCGCCCGACTTTTGCGGTCCTGCCGAGCGTATCCATAGTAAGGAATAACCGCATTAATCCGGGTAGCGGAGGCTCGCCGAAAGGCATCAATCATAATTAATAATTCCATTAGGTTCTCATTTACCGGGTTGCAGGTAGGCTGAACAACAAAGACATCGACTCCTCGAACACTTTCATGGATGGCACAGCTTATTTCCCCATCTGAAAAATGAGAAACCCTGGCATCTCCAACCGGAATCCCCAAATATCGGGCTATTTCCCCAGCTAGTTGCGGGTTGGCGTTGCCGGAAAAGAGTTTCATCCTCCATCTGGATGCATGCATATTATTATACCTCCCGTTACGGATATAGGAAAATCAAAGGGTTTCGGTCATTCTCCGCCACTGAGCTCTGTTTTTTATATATTCCTACGGGGAAAGTGCTTTTGCTTAGCCCGCTCAACGACCAGGGTTTGGGGAGGGACATCGCGACTGACGGTAGAACCTGCTCCCGTTATAGAACTTTCCCCTATTTTTATCGGGGCTACTAAATTGGTATTACTCCCGATGAAGACTCCATCTTCCAAAACCGTCTGGTACTTATTCTTCCCATCATAGTTGCAGGTTATGGTCCCCGCCCCTACGTTTACCTTCTGCCCGATGATAGCGTCTCCGATATAGCTGAGATGCGGTATTTTACTACCGGCACCAACGATGGATTTCTTAATCTCTACAAAATCCCCTACCTTTACCCCTTCGTGCAAGGTCGCCTCCGGGCGCAGGTAAGCAAAAGGACCGATGTTACAACGGTCCGCAACCGCGGCTTGTATTAATCGGGAGTTTTCTATTTTAACCTCGTTGCCGATAATAGAGTCACTAATACGGGTGCTCGGCCCGATTTCGCAGCGTTCACCCAGTCTTGAATTACCTTCTATTAGGCAGAAGGGTAATATAATAGTATCATGTCCTATAATTACATCGCTGTCAATAAAGGTGGAGTTAGGATCCATCAGGCTTACTCCATTTAGCATTAGTTCCCGGTTCTTCCTTTGGCGCAGGAGGCTTTCGGCCTGGGCTAATTGTACCCGATTGTTGATACCGTATATGTCTTCTTCCGCATCGTTTATGGATATCTCTATCGCTTCCTGCTGATTTTTTAACAACTCAAGGGCCTCGGTCAGGTAATATTCCCCCTGGGCATTGCGGGTGCCGATATTATGCAAAGCGTTAAATATGGAGTATGCGGAAAAACAGTATATGCCGGAGTTTATTTCTTTTATCTCTTTTTCCCTATCATTGGCGTCTTTTTCTTCGATAATGCGAGCAAATAAACCTTGTTCATCCCGCAATATCCGGCCGTAACCAGAGGGATTTTGCATATTTACCGTCAGTACGGTAGCCGCCGACTGTTTCTTTTGATGTTCAGCAATCAAATGCCGCAAGGTTTCGCCCCGTATTAAGGGTATGTCACCGGCTAAAACCAGTATGGTATCTTCCGGCGCAACTGCGCCCTCAGCCTGTAGCAGGGCGTGCCCTGTTCCTAATTGCTGTTCCTGCAAAACATAGCGGAGCTTTTCCCCGGCACAAATATCCTGGATTATGTCTCGCCCGTGTCCTACCACCAATATAATGTCCTCGATGCCGGCTTCTTTTACTGCCTGGATAACATGGAGGATAATCGCTTTGCCGGCCGCTTTGTGGGCGACTTTGGGCAAATATGAGTTCATCCTAACTCCTTTACCCGCGGCCAGTATCACTGCAGTAAGTTTCAATATACATCCATCCTTTAAATTCTATACAGGAAGCACGGGGACTTTTTTCCTGCTTCCTCAAATATCTTTTTGAAACAAGACTAAATACTTGTAAGGTTGCCACATCGCTCCGCTCCTCGCAATGATAGGGGAATCCGATGTGAGGCACCTTTTCTGCCCGCCTTTCCTGCTATAAAGTCAAGTCTATCAGATGCTTCTGGGCTATCTCTAAGTCACTAGGTTTATCAATATCCACTCCCACTTCAGCGTAGGGGGAAATAATGGCCTTCCCTTTTATCCCTAGGACCTTAAGGAAGCGCTTTTCCGCCATATCAATGGACAGTTGGCCGGTTAAATAACGCCACATCAACCCAAAGCCGAATAAACCAGCTATAGCCAAGGGGTTTTTCCTTCTTTCTACAATCTGTATGGCCTTTTCCAAAACCTGCTCGATTATATCGCTGCGCAGAAGGAAAAGGTTTCCTCCCGTAAAAACTCCATCCTTGAGTTTTACATAGGTTCGCACTACCCCGGGGAATTTTAATTCATTCACTTGCTTGGTGGTTATAGCATAGAAGAAATCCGCCTCGTAATTATGGCATTGCTCGGTAAAATCGTCTATGGCGGCAGTAGTTATGAAAGGTATATCAGTGGGCAAAACCAGCAAACGCTCGGTTGTACCTTTTTCGCGTAGAAACCCGGCGGCATAGGCCAGGCTCTCCATGACATTTTTTCCTCCTTCTACAAAGTATAAGTTTTCCTCGCGGGCAAAAATATTGCGCAGGGCATCGGCGGGCCCGCTTATAACAATATTTCTCACCCGAGGGGATCGGCGCAGGGCGTTATAGACATAATAAATCATGGGATACTTCCCTATTATTATCAGGGCCTCGTTATCGTAAGGAGCGATTTTTTTCAGTTCGCTGCTGTTGGCCCCCCCGGCAAGTATCACCGCATCATATTGCATTCTGGCACCTCCATATTATGCCCAGGGCAAACCGTTTCTTTTAATACAATCGATCATGCTCTGTTCAGCGTTTTCGATATGTTCCTGCGCTATTTGCCGTGATAGCTGAACATCCCTGGATTGGATGGCTTCCACTATATCCCGGTGTTCCTGCATAGATTGCTGCATCCGACCGGGAAAAGATAGCGATGTGCTCCTGAACCTCTGAATCTGTTCCCGCAGGTTATTGATTATGGCAAATAACCTTTGGTTGCGACTAGCCCGGTAGATAGCTTCGTGGAATTTAGTATCCACTTCCACCAGTTTATCCATATCATTATGGCTTATTGCTTCAACCTTTTCCACTAGGAGTCTTTCCATCTCCTCGAGCTCCTCATCGGTTATCCTTTCGGCAGCTAAACCCGCCGCCAAGGCTTCCAATGCTGCCCGAATCTCGAATACATCCGCAATGTCCTTAAGTGATATATCAGCTACATAAGCGCCTTTACGGGGAACCATAACAATAAAGCCCTCTAATTCTAATTTGCGCAAGGCCTCGCGAATAGGGGTACGTGATACACCTAACTCCTCTGCTAGCTGTATTTCCATTAGCCTCTCCCGGGGTTTTAATACCCCATTCTTGATGGCTTCTCTTATAGCCTCTAGGACCAGTTCCCGCAGGGGTTTATAGGATTCAAGATCCACCGGTGACAGGCGCCTTTCTCCTGCGTTAATAAAAATCACCTCTTTTACAATATGGGAAGTAGGGATAAGGGGTTTATTTCCCCTTTATAGTTTTCTAAATTCTTACGCTTTTTTCCTCAAACATATATGATGAAAGCAAAAATGCCTCCGAATAACGGGCCTGAAACTGTTCCCGGGCATATACAGCCTGCTCCCTTTCGGCAAATATCCCTATAACACTGGGTCCACTACCGGACATTAACGCCCCCAAGGCCCCTAATCCTATCATTTCTGTTTTTATATCCCCAATCTCCGGATATTTCCTCAAGCATACATTTTCCAAAACATTCCTCATGTTTCTGGCTATACTAATAATATCATAACTTTCCCAGGCGGCAAGGAAGGCAGCCGTATTAGGGGCATCCTTTACTTCGGTCAGATCCAATTCGCGATAAACACTCGCTGTGGAGACTTGGAAGTCGGGTTTGACTAGGACTATATAAGGTATAAACCGCGCGGGTATGTCTTCTAGTATCTCACCCCGACCCCTGGCCAATTTGCTGCCGCCAGCCAGGCAAAAGGCCACATCAGAGCCAACAATAGCGGCCATTTCCAATAGCTCCCTTTCTTCTAAATCTAAACCCAATAGCTTATTAATTCCCTGTATAACCGCAGCGGCATCCGTGCTTCCCCCGGCCAGGCCCGCACCCACCGGTATATTTTTTTCTATGTAGATCTCGATTCCCTCTTTGCGATCATGTTTTCCTAGAATCATCTGCGCCGCCTGATAGGCCAAATTTTCTTCATTAAGCGGAACGAGGCTACTATTGCTTTTGACCTGAATGCCTCTGTCCTCTGCCACCCGGGAGATTCTGATTATATCTGAAAGATCCACTTGGTGCATCACTGTTTCCAATTCGTGGTAGCCATCTTCTCTTTTGCCTTTCACATCCAGGGTAAGATTAATTTTGGCCGGTGCCTCTAGAATTATATCCTTTCCCATAGGAGTTTTCATTCCTTTCCTTCATGTGACACGTGTGACACGGGGACGGTCCTTTTGACACGGTGGGTCTGATGTGACACGGGGACGGTCCTTTTGACACATGCACATGCACAAGGGGACGGTTCTTTTGTGTCATTTCATAGTTAATCTGTGGAAATCTCCCCAAAAAACCAATATTATTACCATACTTTTTTCACCGTTATCTACGCTAGGCTTCCCTGCATAGGGATGAATATGAAAATAGCTTCTAATTGTCATTACGGGCTTGCGGGGAATTTCACCCCCCGTGGAGCATATCACCTAGGGGAGGATGGCCACGTCGCTTATTATGAAAAGGTGAGGCGTGAGGGGTGAGGAGTGAGGGGTATTGGTAACTACCCGCTATTCCTT
>CAYRCG010000059.1:0-11747 GCA_964422685.1 uncultured Syntrophomonas sp.
TGCTACCTTCACACGGTAGAAGTCGTGGGTTCGAAACCCTCCGCGCCCACCATAATTTAAGAATTGAAAGACCCCCTGTAATTAGCGCAAAATGCGCTGTTACAGGGGGTCTTTTGCTGCCCAGCTGACAAAGGGGTGTTGGCAGGTCGCCTAACCGCATTTTGGGTTCTTTATAAACCAACTGCGCAAAAACACAAAAGAACCGTCCCCCTTGCACGCTCTTTTATCCGCCTTGTATAACGATGGCGGCAAATCTATATAATATCAATGTATGAAGCAATATATTTTGAAATGGAGGAATCAAGAATGGGTCGGCTAGATGGTAAAGTAGCGATTATTACAGGTGCGGCACGCGGAATGGGGGCTGCAAGTGGCAGATTATTTGTCGAAGAAGGGGCTAAGGTTGCTATTACAGATGTACTCGTTGCGGAAGGGAAGAAGCTGGCTGAAGACCTGGGTGAAAATGCGTTATTTATTCGCCATGATGTTGCTGAAGAGGCAGATTGGAAAAATGTTGTGTCTAAGACAGAAGCCGCCTTCGGACCGATCAATATCCTGATAAACAATGCGGGTGTTGCGGAAACGAATATGTTTGAAACAGCGACGGTTGAAAGTTATATGAGGGTTTTTCGAATTAACCAGCTTTCGATATTTATCGGCACGCAAGCAGTTCTCCCTTCAATGAAAAAGGCCGGAAATGGGTCTATTGTAAATATATCCTCAATCTCGGGACTCGTCGGGCAAATCGGCGGTGCCGCCTACAACGGGACGAAATTTGCCGTTCGGGGCATGACAAAATCAGCGGCAATAGAGTTTGGCCCATTGGGTATCCGTGTCAACTCCGTTCATCCCGGTCTTGTTAGGACCCCGATGACCGAAGTTCAGGAACACCAGGAGATTCTCGCAGAAATGGCCAAGGCAATTCCATTGGGGCGCATAGGTGAGGCTATAGAGCTCGCGAATCTATACCTTTTCCTAGCTTCAGATGAATCTAGTTATTGTACCGGTGCCGAGTTTGTGGCAGATGGTGGATTTGTCGCCCAGTAATGCAGGAAAAAGCGTGGGTAGGACATATTGCCTAAGGGATCTTTTGATTTCAGGATGGCCGAATTTTCTCCGGGGTAAACGAACGGTAAAGGCCTTTTTTCCTAATCGCCGGGTGGGTGGTGAAACCTTTAACCCGGCGGTGCAGGAACGGTTATGAAATATGTTTACCGATATATGAGGCAACTTCGTCAGGTGAGATATCTAAAGCTACGGCAAATTCCTCATTCAAATGCTTTTCGGCGGTATTTAGCAGGTTCTCGTCTGTAGTGGTTAATTTTCTCCCCATTGCTGACCGGACTTTTCTCCTCTGATAGAGGGTCTTAATAATCTTGACCCATTCTTCAGTTTTCCCGGTGCGTAGGGCAGCTTTATATTTATTGGTTCTCTGAGTATCATTATCAATCCAAGAGACTGTTTCAATATCGGGTATCTTGGCTATTAGAGATAAAACGTCTTTTTTGGTACTGACCGCCCGCATTATAACATTCGAGTTGTTTACCGGGACCATAATTTTCGTTATGCTGGTGTTGTAAACGGGCCTTAAAATGTAATATACGGTTTCATTGCTGTCATCATAATTATCTTTCCGAATATCTGCAATCCGGCAAACCCCATTTAAACCATACACAACATAATCGTTTACTTTGAACATGGATTTTCTCCTTCCTTTTGGACACAGATGGTTATAGACTCATAGATAGGCGTTTATATGGGAATAGATAAGTTTATGTCAGGTGGTTACTGTAGTAGCAACGTGATTGCTTTTTCGGTATATTGAACTCATTAGTATAATTGTTAGCTGATCGTGTTGCGCCTATTCAGCAATCAACATCCCAAATACCTATATAACATATATTACAATTATAACACATTATTATCCGGCACTGAAGTTATACCGCGGGCTCCGGTTCGGAATGGAGTAGCCGGCACGCGGGTGGGAAGGCAAGGGGCGTGGCGGGCTAAGATTCCTCGCTGTGCTCGGAATGGCAGGTGCTGCGCTCGGAATGGGGGAAGTTTTTATAAATAATTATTATCAGTCCATTACCACATTTAATTATTGAGTCCATCTATCTCACCCCAAGCCGCCCCTGGCCAACCTCCTTGCACCTTTAGTCCTCCGCTAATAATAGGCTATCGAATATCTCGACCAAATTGGGATCGAATTGGCTTCCGGCGCATCTCCTTATTTCTTCGCGGGCTTCATCGGCACTAATAGCTTTTTTGTAAGGGCGGCCCGCGGTCATGACCTCAAAAGCGTCGATTATGGCGAGGATACGGGAGATGAGCGGTATTTCATCAGCCCGCAAACCCAAAGGGTAACCTTCCCCGTCCCAGCGCTCATGGTGGGCTAGGATGGCTCCGGCGATGGGAGCTAGTTCAGGCAGGGTCAGGGCGATGCGGTAACCGGTTTCCGGATGCTTTTTCACCGTTTCCCATTCACGGGGGGTAAGTGGGGATGGTTTGTCCAGGATATCATTGGGTATAGCTACACAGCCTACATCATGCAAAAGGGCCAAGAGCCGCAGATCATCTAATTCACTTTCCGGTAAATCTAATTTTTCACCCAACAGTACTGCTAATTCCTTTACCCTCCGGCAATGTTCCTCTGTTTCGTGGCTTTTGGCCCAGAGGGTTTCTTGCAGGGAAAGCAGGAAAGAACTACGGGCACTTTTGCTTTCTAAGAGTTTGTTACGATACATTTTGTCCTCAGCGGTTTTTATAACCGCCTGCATGTCCTGCCCGCTATTATTCTTACTGGCAATACCTAGGGAAATGCTTATAGGGATGGGGAAATCTTTGATGTTCTCGGAGTTTTCTTTAATCCGCTCACATATTTTTCTGGCCCCCTGCACTTTCGTTTTAGGTAATAGTATGATAAATTCATCCCCGCCCCAGCGGGCGATTAAATCTTCCTGGCGGCAGGATTTTTGGAGTACCTCTGCGACCTTCTGCAATAGCTGGTCGCCGCACTCATGCCCCATGGCGTCATTGATGAGTTTAAGACCGTTTACATCGCCCATAATCAGGCTTAGGGGCCATTGTCGCTCGGTATCGAGACGGCTTAATTCTTCTTCGAAAAAAGCCCGGTTATATAGACCGGTTAGTTTATCGTTGAAGCTCAAATACCTGACTTGGGCTTCGGCCCTTTTACGCTCGGTGATATCCATGAAGGACACTAGCGAGTCGGTGGTCCCCGGAATTAAGGTTACCGTTATAAAGATGTCTTTAACACATTGGTCTTTGGTTAGTAGACGGAATTCATAGTTGGAGGGTGTTAGTTTTGGGTTTACCCTTCGCTGTTTATGGTAATCTTGCATACGTTTGCAATCATCAGGGTGTACAATAACAGGCCATTTGGTTATGTTTTCGATTTCCTCTTTGCGATAACCGGAAAGTCTCTCGAATTCATTATTAACCAGGGAGATCAGCATATTTCCGTCGAATATCATCATAGCGGTCCCGGTAGTTTCGAAAATAGTCCGATACAGAACTTCGGAGCGACGCAGGGCCTCCTCGTAGTACTTGCGCTCGCTAATATCGAAAAGGGAGCCGATAAGGGCTGGTTGGCCTTCATATTGAATGGGATTAGCATAAACTTCTACCCAAATTTCTTTGCCGCTCCGGCTGATGAGTTTAAGTTCCTGTTTTTCAAAGCGGTTTTCCCCTTTTAACCAGGATAGTGCTTTGATTCTAACCGAATCGCGGAAATCAGGATGTATTAGTTCCCATAGTTCTATTTCTAGGGATTCCTCCTCGCTATATTCGATCAGAGTTAAAAACGTGGGATTCACATAGCGCATGCAATTATTTTGCAGGACGAAAATCAGGGCAGGAGAGGCTTCGGCCAGCCCGCGGAAACGGGCTTCACTTTCCTGCAGGGCTTCTAAAGCGTGGCGTAGATCACTGATATCATGAAAAGTCTCGATAGCGCCGACTCTAGAGCCGTAATAATCGTAAAGCGGGGCGACTGCGACCCGCGCAAAAATGCCGTACGAGCCAATGCTGGGGCAAAAGGTCTCGCCCACCATAAGATCATCTTTTTTTCTTAAGTAATCATACTGCAGTTTAAGCGGTATTTCCGGACGAACAACTGTGTCGATGAGTGCCGGTGTGCGTTCCCCGTAAAATACTAAAGAATGGGCATAATTACCTTCCCCGATGATATCTTCCGCCTTCATTCTGGTTAGGTTCGCTATGGCCTGATTCCAAAAAATAACCTTTCCTTGATTATCTATGGCAAAGGTGGGATCGGGCAGGAAATCTATGATTCTTTTTAATAGCAGGTTGGAATTCAGCAGGGCATATTCCGTCCCTTGGCATTGGCTATTTATCTCAGGTGGAAATCGTGGGTTATCCCCTGTTAAGGACGGTTCTTTATGAGAATTTATTATACCGCTCGACTTGGACTTGGGGTGGTCTTTTTCCATAGCCATACCCCCTGTGAATATTATGTAATTATAGCTATCGGGAGGATTAAGCCGGAGAAACATGGGAGTCACTGATCGGTCCGGGGAGTTTGTTAAATAAATAATAAGTGTTATCATTGTAAAGTCATCAATGGAAAGGCAGGCTGGAATCCCCAAGTTTGTACCGGATATTTAATGTATTCAACAAAAAGGACCCCTTTCCTGCCTGAATGGGAAAAGTTTATTTAATTTACGATAAACAGCTTCAATTACCCACCGGGACCTCGTAAAGTTTAAAACCCTGGCAGGGCTATATAGGTGCCGTTAAATATAAACGAGTAAATCGGGGTTAAATGTAGAAAAAAGCCTACATATGAAGCATTGACTAGTTTTGCCCGATAGTATAAAATAAGTTTGATGCGGGAGTAGCTCAGCGGTAGAGCACTGGCTTCCCAAGCCAGGTGTCGAGGGTTCGAGCCCCTTTTCCCGCTCCATTTTCATTACTATCGGATTCTTTTTATATGGGGGGTTGGGGTTATTGAAGAAGCATCTGCTGACAGTCGTTAAACCGGTCTTTTGCCGGGATAAACAGGAAATAAATTGCCGTGAATGTGCTACTTCTTGCCAATCAGCTTGCAAGACTTCTTGCACGGTAGGTAATCAGCACTGTAAGAAGCATTAGTCCTGGCAAAAGGGGCGAAAGCCCCTTTTTTTGTGCCCGTAAACAGGGGAGAACATAAGGTGGGGAGGATAATATTTTGCGGGATTTAAAGGATTACGATTTTGCGGCGGGTATTCATTTATACCGCTATAACGAACTAAATATCCTTTTGGATGTAAATTCCGGGGCTATCCATCTATTAGATGAATTAGCCTACTGCCTGTTGGAAAAACTGGTGGTTCTGCGAGGGGATAGGGAGAAGGTTCTCGCCGCAATGGAAAAAGAATTTCCGGCGGAAGAAATCGCGGAGGCTTTCCGGGAAATGGAGGGGGCGGAGGAAAACGGCAGCCTATTTACGGAATTCGCGATCCCCGTAGTGGACCTATCGCAATTATCGGTAAAAGCGATTTGCCTTAACATAGCCCATGCCTGCAATATGAAATGCAGTTATTGTTTTGCCAGCCAGGGTGATTTCGGTTTAAAACCAGCGTTGATGTCGCTGGAAACAGCCAAAAAGTCCCTGGATTTTTTATTGGAAAAGAGCGGGGAGAGGAAGAATCTGGAGGTGGATTTTTTCGGTGGTGAGCCTCTATTAGTTTTTCCGGTAATAAGGGAGTTGGTGCCCTACGCCCGGGGGAGGGAGCGGGAAAGGGGTAAAAGGTTTAATTTCACCCTTACCACTAATTGTCTATTACTTGATGAAGAGGTACAAAGATTCGTGGTGGAAAACGAAATCGCGGTAATAATGAGCCTAGACGGTAGGAGAGAGACCCATGACCGGCATCGATTGCTCAATAATGGGCAGGGAAGCTATGAGTTAATTCTGCCTAAAATCCGCGAAATGCTGGCTAAGGATCCCGTAAGTTACTATATCCGCGGTACTTTTACCCGGGATAACCTGGATTTTAGCGAGGATTTGCGCCACATGCTGGAATTGGGTTTTTCCTCTGTTTCGTTGGAACCGGCGGTGGGAGTAGATAGCCCCTTGGCGATCGGCCCTGATGACTTGCCCCAGGTTTTACAGGAATATGACCGCTTAACTGCGATACTTTTGGAATACCGGGAATCGGGCCAGGAGGTACATTTCTTCCATTACAACCTGGATTTGCAGCAGGGACCTTGCCTGGCTAAGCGGGTTACCGGCTGCGGCGCTGGGATTGAATACCTGGTAATTACCCCGGAAGGTGATATTTACCCCTGCCACCAGTTCGTGGGGGAACCGGAATTTTACATGGGCAATATAGAACAGGCGGAAATAAATGGCTCCGTTCGCCGTATCTTCGAAGAAAATCAATTAATCCATAAAGAATGCCGGCATTGCTGGGCCAGGTATTTTTGTGGAGGCGGTTGCCATGCGGCGGCATATTTACAGGGTGATATAAGTAAGCCGCACGAAACAAGCTGTATAATGCATAAGAAAAGAATTGAGGGGGCTATTTATCTGGATCTGCTGACAAAACTACCGCGGGGATAAATATTTTTAAATATTTCGAAAGTTCCTTATAAACTACAATATCTGCGCTATACGTTAAATATATACACTATATATAGGGGAAGGGAGTATTGGAAACTACGCTATTAAATCCCGCTGCAAGAAAAAAAGGGCAAAAAAGCAGGAATTTCTGCCGGAAGGGTCGAAGCAATAGCAGGGTAAAATAAATAAAACTTTTAATGGAGATTTAAAAATGTTGAATTTATTGCAGCAATATCGTCGTTATTGGCTTCCGGGTTTGATTTCATCGGTTCTTCTTTTCCTTCTCTTATTTTCTTTCCTAGGGGTTAGGGTACCTGCCTATTCGGTCCTTATTGACCAGCAGGAGAAATTTCAGGTCGAGGACCCGGAGGCGGTTAATCTAGCGTTAGGGCGTATAATCGCCCAGGAAAAGAAACAATGTCAACAGGATATAGAACTAGTTAACCAGGTAGAAATAGAGAAGGCTTTCGCCAATCGGAAGAGTATTATACCGGCAAATGAAGTGGAGAAGGAGTTACGTAAGAACCTGCGCTTTACTGCTCAAGCCACCGCTATCATAGTGAATGGGAAAACTATTGCTACGGTTAAAAACCAAAAAATTGCGGATAAGATACTGAACGGTCTGAAAAACGAGTATTCTTGGTTGGATGAAGGGGAAGAATTGATAAGAGTCAGCTTTGCCGAGAAGGTGGAGTTGCAGGACATAAAAGCTCCTTCGAATGCCATTATCGAACCCTCGCAAGCCTATCAATTAATCAAGATAGGTACCAATAATCCGGAAAAATATCAGGTTAAAGAGGGGGATTCCCTTTGGCTAATAGCCCGGCGTAATGATATGTACGTGAATGATATAGTAGTGGCTAATAATTTAGATTCCGATAAACTTCAGCTAGGGCAGGAACTACTTCTGGTAAAAAGCAAACCTTACATAACCGTAATGACACAGGTTAAAGGGGAAAAGGTAGAGGCAATCCCGTTCGAAACCAAGGTCTTGGTCGATAACTCCGCGGGTGCTTCGGTTCGGGTCAAACAAGACGGTAAAAATGGGGAAAGACAGGTAGCTTATCAGGCTACTAAGCTCAATGGTGTAATCCAGCAAAAAGATGTGAAAAGCGAAAAGCTTCTAAAGGCTGCGGTGGATAAAATAATCGTCAAAGGTAACCGGGTGGTGCAGGTTGCTTCCCGTTCCGGAACTGGTACCCTAGAGTGGCCTTGCTATGGTCCCATTACCCAGTACTATCGTGGAGGCCATAACGGCTTAGACATCGGTGCCCGTAGCGGGACCAGTATAAGGGCAGTGGACTCCGGTAATGTTACTTCGGTCTGTTACCAGGGAGGTTATGGTAAGTTTATCGTCATAGATCATAATAATGGTTTGGTTACCCGCTATGCTCATTGTTCCAGCACCGCAGTATCCGTGGGACAGAGTGTTGCCCGGGGTGAAGTAATCGGCGCCGTTGGTTCTACCGGCAGAAGCACCGGACCCCACCTGCATTTCGAAGTATTATCAGGTGGTTCTTTTCAAAATCCTTTGAATTATTTGCCTTAAGTGAAGACCTCTACCCTGGCCTTAAGGGTCAGGGTTTTATTATTTAGGGGGGAAAAATATGTATGATGTAGTGATAATCGGCAGTGGTCCCGCCGGTCTAACCGCCGCTATCTATACCAGCCGCGCCAAACTAAAAACACTGGTATTGGAATCCACAGTATTCGGTGGTAATGCCTCTTTAATCGACCATATCGACAATTACCCGGGCTTTCCTTTCGGGGTTAGCGGCGTAGATTTAATGGAGAGTTTCCGCCAGCAAGCGGAGAGGTTCGGGGCTGAGCTCCGTTTAGAGGAGGTTAGGTCTATACAGGACTCCCCTGCGGCTAAAATCGTGGCGACAGATATGCAAGAATACCGGACCAAAAGCGTAATTGTAGCTATGGGGGCGAAGCGCCGTGAACTGGAGGTTGACGGGGAAAAGGAATACCTAGGGCGGGGGGTTTCCTATTGCGCCACTTGCGATGGGGCCTTTTTCGCCCGGGCTTCGGTTGCGGTTGTCGGGGGAGGGGACTCCGCGGTAAAAGAAGCCTTGTATTTAGCGGGAATCGCGGATAAGGTCTATCTCATACATCGAAGGGAGGGCTTCAGGGCTAACCGCACCGCTTTGGATAAACTGATGGATAATCCCAAAATTGAACTCAGGTTAAACCGGGTGGTTAAACGGGTTGAAGGTGATGCCCTGATGAAAAGCCTTTTGCTGCAAAATCTGGAAACCGGGGAAGAAGAAAGGCTGGAGGTAGAGGGGCTTTTTGTCAGCATAGGGCTGGTAGCGGGAACCGAACTTTTGGGGGGTATCCTGGAAAGCAATAAGGGTTACATAATAACCGATGACAACATGATGAGCTCTATCCCGGGGATATTCGCCGCCGGTGATGTGCGCGCCAAAAAAGAGAGGCAGGTGGCAACTGCCGTCGGTGAAGGGGCCATAGCCGGAATAGCCGTAAGTGAGTATCTGCAGGGATAGTACCACTATTTGCTTGTCCCTCTACTGCCGGACCCGTAGTATAATAGGGCAGAGAGGAGAGGGGGAAATGTGGGGAATTAAGTCTTTTGATGCCGGTAAAGGTCTGTTTTTACTGCTCTTAATAATCGTATTGCTGGTACTTATAATAAGCAAAAACAGCAATAGCATTATGCGCGTAATGGTCGGGCAGGAAGTTAAACTCAAGACGGCCGGCTTTGAAAAAAGGACCAGCGAACACTTTGATATTAGATATACTACTAGAGATGAACCCTATATAGATATGATTGCTCAGACATCTGAAGACGCGTATGCGGCGGTGGTAGGGAAATTTGGCCGGGAACCGGCCCGGAAAACTATAGTGGTGGTTTATCCGGATGCGGCCAGCCTGGCCGGAAGCATCGGCTGGAACCGGAGCGAAAGCGCTATGGGGGTTTATTGGGCGGGTTCCATCCGTATCCTGTCACCGGGTGAATGGATAAAAGGCGATGACCTGAAGAAGCAATTTATCGAGGAAGGCCCTATGGTGCATGAATTTACCCATTTGATGGTTGATGAAATCACTCAGGGGAACTATAATCGTTGGTGGACGGAAGGAATTGCCCAATATTTCGAGAAAAAGATTACAGGCTTTGTATTCGCCAACCCTTTCAGCCGGGGAAGGGATTTAGAATACTATGAGTTGGCGACCCTGGAAGAAAAATTTGACGAACTGGAGCAATCGATCGCTTATTGGGAATCATTAGAAGCGATTCAGTATATAGTGGAAGTATATGGTGAAGATACGTTGTTTACTATATTGGAAGAGCAAGGGAAGGGAAGCAAGATGAATACTGCTCTGGAAAAAGCCTTGGGAATAGGTTACCAGGAATTCGAGCAGGGATTCTATCGACACTTGCAAAAGATTTAAGGCGAGAGGTGTAATTCTTGAAGGACTGTTTGATTATCGAGGGAGGACACCCTTTACAGGGGCGGGTCCGGGTAAGCGGAGCTAAAAATGCCGGATTGGTATTGCTGGTGGCTAGTACCCTTGCGGATGGGGAGACCATATTGGACAACATGCCCCGGATAAGGGACGTCGAGGTAATGGTGCAGATACTAAATGAATTAGGGGTTAATGCGCGTTGGAATGAGGATGAAAGCCTGTCTATCTGCCCGCCATCGTCTGGTAGCATGAAAATCGAAACCTCCTATGAATTGGCGAAGAAACTCAGGGCTTCTAACCTGCTATTGGGCGCTTTACTAGGTCGGGAAAGGGAAGCGGTTGTCTCCTTACCGGGGGGGTGCGATATCGGCTCACGTCCTATGGATCTGCATATAAAAGGGATTCAGGCCCTGGGGGCGGAAGTGGATATAGAACACGGCTTTATTTTCGCCCGTTGTAAAAAACCATCTGGGGCCCGGGTTTATCTGGATTTTCCCAGCGTAGGCGCAACAGAAAACATAATGATGATGGCCTCGCGAACCCCGGGGCAGAGCGTGATCGAAAATGCGGCCAAAGAGCCGGAAATAGTTGATTTGGCCAACTTCCTTAATTCCATGGGAGCCCGGATACGGGGGGCCGGAACCGACCTGATAAAAGTTGAAGGCGTACCGGAACTCAAAGCCGGTCGTTATGCCATTATCCCCGACCGGATCGAAGCCGGAACTTATATGGTAGGGGCGGCTATCTCCGGGGGGGATGTGCAGGTAGAGAATGTAATACCCACCCATCTCCATCCTATTGTAGCTAAACTGCAGGAGACCGGGGCTAGTGTGGAAGAAAACGATCAGGGTGTAAGGGTAATAGCAGGTAGGCAAGTGCTGCCGGTCGATATTAAGACTTTGCCTTACCCGGGATTTCCTACTGATATGCAATCCCAGATGATGGCCCTGCTTTCCTTAGCTGAGGGTTCCAGCGTAATAGTGGAGAATGTCTTTGAAAACCGCTTCCAAATCGTGGATGAATTAAAGCGTATGGGGGCAAGCATTCAAGTGGAGGGGCACACCGCCGTAGTAAGAGGGGTTAAGAACCTTTTTGGTGCCCGGGTCAAAGCCACTGATTTACGGGCAGGTGCCGGGCTTATTCTCGGGGCTTTGGTTGCCCGCGGAGAAACTATAATCGAAAATGCCATTCATATTTTCCGGGGCTACGAGAATATCGAGGAAAAGCTGAGACAGCTAGGGGCTAAGGTGGGGACGAAATAGATGAAGTATAGGAAGACGGGGGATGGAGGACGAAATATAGCCGACTCAACATGGAGTTAGTATGAAATGATGAGGCGTGAGGGGTGAGGGGTATTAGTGAAAACCCGCTACTTCTTACCGTCCAAGAGCCTCCAAACTCCCTTTTCATCGTTGTTTGTGACCTCGGGTCATGGGAGTCAGTATGAAAATAGCTTCGTAATAGGCGGCTTAATAGAATATACTGCTCGCTGCTTCCTTAATAGCGACCGAAGGGAGCATCCAGTGTCCGCGAAGACGGACGCTGCGCATGGGCAACACCGGCAGCTTGCCTCGTGCTCAAGGGGTACCGCGCCAATCCCCCGTCCATGGGAGGTGGCGCGCTCGTGACGTCCTGTCACTCGCCCCCTTTCGCCTGCTCGGCTTCGCCGGGTGTTGCCGCCATGCTTCGCCAATCGCTCGCTGGTATATTCATATCGCGCCGC